>CAUZNJ010000207.1:0-4346 GCA_963580965.1 Alphaproteobacteria bacterium
ATCTGGGTGTGGCAAATCTACTCTGCTTAATATAATTGCTGGCATCGAGACGCATGATCCATCTGATGGTGGTACCTTGGATGTATATTCTCATACCGATGCTGAGCAACCGAGAGTTGGTTATGTGTTCCAAAATGCTCGCCTTCTAAACTGGCTGACCGTTGAAGATAATATGACCTTTGCCTTGGAATCTCAGAAGATACCGAAGGATTTATGGAAAGAACGAGTTAATAAATATCTGGAAATGGTCGGCCTAGAAGGCCAACAAAAAAATTATCCGTTAAATTTATCTGGAGGCATGCAACAGCGTGTCGCGATTGCCCGAGCGCTGGCTATTGAGCCTGATATCCTACTAATGGATGAACCATTTAGCCACTTGGATGAAATCACTGCGAGAAAAATGCGTTTTGATTTGATGGAAATCTTAATGCACTCTAGCCCTACGATTTTATTTATTACCCATGACCTTGGGGAAGCGGTTTTTCTCGCTGATCACATTTATATGATGAGCACGAAGCCGGCTAGGATATTTAAGCACATAAAAGTAGATGTGCCTCGACCAAGAAAACCCGAAGATCCCCAAATTTTTGATCTGGAAAAAGAGCTGGTCAAAGAGTTCTTTAGTGTCTTGGATGCCCAAGAAGCAGAGGGTGACTGAATGTCAGAGAAAGTCACGGCTGTTTCAATAAGAATTGGTTCTATATTCGTCCTACTAATTCTTTGGCATTTCGTGGCGATTGCAATGTCCGATGCTGAAATTCTTCCGACCCCAATTGCCATCGCTTACGCCATGGTAGGAGTATTGGTCGAGCCCGGACCGGAGGGAAAATCGGCTTTCTTTCATATGGGGGTCACTTTAGGACGAACCTTTGTAACCTTTGGTGTTGCAATGGTATTGGGCATAGCAATTGGGTTGGCTATGGGCCTTAAGAAGGTGGTCGAACACTCGGTTATGGCCTTAATTCCACTAGCTTTGACTATGCCCACCATACTAATGGTGTTCCTTGCCGTTATGTGGTTTGGGTTCAGTGAAATCGGCAGCCTTGTGGCGGTGGTAGGCGTCGTAACGCCTTATGTAGCAGTAAATATATTCCAGGGCGCGAAAGCCATGGATAAATCCTTAATCGATATGGCCATCACCTTTCGAGCAGATAGGAACATGCTGATACGAAAGGTTTATATACCGCAACTACTTCCATATATCTTCTCCGCATTTCGATTTGCCTTTGGCATGACGTGGAAAATTGTGGCACTCGCGGAGACGTTTGGAATAAAATACGGAATTGGCTATATGTTCTTCTTCTGGTTTGAGCAATTTAATATGGAACTAGTTTTAGCCTGGATAATCTTGTTTGTGATATTAATGTTAGTTCTTGAGCATGCTGTATTTGCCAGAATTGAACATGCTGCGTTTAAGTGGCGCCCTGCCAATAAGCTACAAACCTAGATTCCAAAAACATTAAAATACCAGGGATAAGGCCCTAATCGAAAGTGCCCCGAGGGTATTTAGGCAATAAATCTGCTGCCAAAAACATCGTATACCTTGTTGCTTCCTTGAAACCAAAGCTCGTTTGCCAATGTTTTGCACCAGTCGGTGTCATGTGCGGCGTCGCGCTCAGTCGATGACAATGCTGCGTCGGCATCAGACATGTAATGTAGCGCTAAATGCGTCCACGGTTGCGGGTCGCCCTCGGTAATTTCAAAACGGCGGACGGCTTTCCACTCGGGGCATTTCAAAAGCATCGGGCTGTGTTCTTCGTCGTACCACTTATTGAATTCTTCAGCGCGTTCATCTGGCACGCTAAAGAAGACGGCATAGACGAAGGCCTCATCAAGAACGTCATCCGTCACACCATCCTGTCGGGTGTCACTGATTTCATTGCCAATGTAGCGACTATAATTCTGGACATTAGACAGCATCCACGCGGTTTGCGCGTTGGGCTGAGCCCGTACTTTTTGATATGGAACGCTTGCCAACACCTCTTCCGACGCAATTTCATAAACGGCAAGGTAAGTTGGTCTGTCCGGATCCCGATATCGCTGGGCGCTGACAAAGCCCTCCACCTGGGTACGGGCAGGGATATGATGAGTATCATACCAGTGATTAAAATCGTCTTCCCAATCTTCGTCGGGGGACATTTCGGTAAATAAAATCGTGGCGCCCTTCAACGCCTGCCTCCTTCATTATCAATGAGTTGAGTGTGGCTCATGATTGTTAACAATCGTAATACTGCATCATTGTTTCGGATTCTGCAAAGAGCACATTAAATTTATGTTTGGTCGCCAGTAATTATCGTCGAATGGTGTTTCCTTTGTGAAGCGCATCGGGCTATATGTCGGAGCGTATTTTGTATGAGAATCGTCTGAGTTCTGGAGGCAGGATTAGCCAAAATGGATGGATCGTTTCAGAAGAGCGGGTTAGAGGCGCTTGTCGACGACCGTGTTGACGAAGGTGTCTTCCGGGTTGATCGTTCGATTTACACCGATCAGGACATATTCGAAGCCGAAATAGAACGTATTTTCGAAAAGGGCTGGGTCTATCTGTGCCACGAGAGTCAGGTGCCCGAGGTCAACTGTTATTTCGCCACTGATATTGGCCGCCACCCCGTCGTCGTCGTTCGCCAAAAAGACGACAGCCTTTCTGCTTTTATCAATGTCTGTTCGCATCGTGGGGCGTTATTGACCCCGAAAAAGCAGGGCAAGGCAGCAACATTAACCTGCCGGTTCCATGGCTGGTCCTATAGCTGTGATGGGCGTTGTGTCCGGATCAAGAACGAAAAAGAAGGCTTCGGCGAAGACGGATTTGATCGTTCACAGTACGACCTCAATCCGATCTCAAAGCTTGCGAGCTATCGCGGATTTATTTTCGGTTCTTTGGTCGATGATGTGGAGCCGATTGAAGAGTATTTAGGGGCGGCGGCGACCTGGATTGATTTGATGGTGGAGCAGTCGCCCGAAGGGCTCGAGGTTGTTCCCGGTAGTTCGACCTATGTCATTCGCGGCAATTGGAAGATGCAGCTGGAGAATAGCGTCGACGGTTATCACGTATCGACGGTGCATCGGGTTTTCGCCTCGACCGTCCGAAACCGCGAAGAGCGCGAGAGCCTGAAAGGTCTGAAACAGACAGAAGGCGGTAGGCTTGTCGGAATTGTGCCGTCCGGTGCCTATGATCTCGGCAATGGGCATATGTCGATCTGGGCACAGCATACGACGCCCGAACGTCGGCCGATTTTCAAGAAGAAGGAATGGCTGGAAGCTAATCTGCCGGCCGCCCATGTTGAATGGATATTGGAGAAGGGCCGTAATTTGGCGCTTTTTCCAAACGTCATGTTGATGGATAACCCATCGACCCAAATTCGTTACGTAAAACCAATTTCTGCAGATCGGGCGGAAGTAACCGTCTATTGCATCGCCCCGGTAGGTGAAGGTGCTGAAGCGCGTTCCGCGCGGCTCCGGAAATTTGAAGATTTTTATCTCACAGCGGGCATGGCGACATCCGACGATATGGCAGCGCTGGAAGATACGATGGCCGGCAGCTTTGCATCGCAAGCACAATGGAGTGATTTTAATCGCGGCCTTAAAACCATGACCCATGGAGCTGATGAAGGTGCTAAGGCTGTCGGGTTCGACCCAGTATCGAGTAGTGAGAGCTGGGAAAACGAAACACTGTTTTTCGGGTTTTATCGCCGCTGGCGCGACATGATGTCGGCATCAGATTAATACAACGCACAAATAAGAAGAAAATGGATATCGATACCAATTTAAAGCGCGAAGTCGCCGAACTCATCAATTGGGAAACGACGTTGTTGGATCGTCGCGAATGGGATGACTGGATCGATCTGTTCGCCGAAGATGCTGTTTATTGGGTGCCGTCCTGGGTTGATGAAGAACATACGGTCACGGACCCTGAGACCCAGCTCAACCTGATGTATTTTCAAAATCGTGGTGGGATTGAAGACCGCGTTTTTCGTATCGAGTCTCGTGATTCATATGCGTCTCTGCCACTAGACCGAACCGTTCATATCGTCAGCAATATTTTAGTGGCGGGAGTTGATGATGAAGAGATATCAGCGACGGCGAATTGTTTAGTCCATTCCTTTGGCAAACAAGGCGGACAGACACGGGCGAGTCTGTATGACTTCAAGTTCCGGAAAAACGATGCGGTGCTAAAAATAATTTTGAAGAAGATAACTCTGATCGACGACAAGCTTGAAGGGCCTGTCGATGTTTATCATCTGTAAGGCGATTAGCTAATGTTGGCAGTTTGCAAGGTTCAGGAAGGCGAAGGCGGTATTGCCGTCGAAGAACGCGACCCGCGCGATCCAGGTCCCGGGGAGATTATGATC
>CAUZNJ010000208.1:0-4345 GCA_963580965.1 Alphaproteobacteria bacterium
CGGCGTACTGATTGTTCGGTGCCGCGGATAACGACTGCATATGAACAAGTCACCCGAATAATCGATCCTATTTCGATTCCTGAAGCGCGTTTATTCTCTGCTATTCGATCAGATAGACTTCGAGAATATTATTTCTTAGGAGGCCCTGGTGGCTGCGGCACGTCGCAACCTGTCGTTAATCGCGCGTCCAAGCCCGATTTCCGGAACCGGCATGACGGCGATCGCTCCGGCGCGTGCCTGTTCGATTTTGTGCAGCATGGCAAATAGATTGGCTGCGGCTTCCTTAAGATCGCCGGTCTGACTGAGATTTAAGGCATTCGGTGGGGTGTTCGGGCCGAATCCCAGGAAGGCCTCACCGGGCTTGGCAGCCGTGGCATTTATTCGCAGCTGGCAGTTGGGGGCGTAGTGCCGTTCCAGCATGCCGGGTGAACGGATTGTATTTCCGCCGTCTTTAGTGGTGATTGCAACCTTACCGATTACGTCCTCAATTTCTTCCTGAGTGACGGCGCCGGGGCGTAAGATGATTGGATGTTCGCCACAAGCGTCGATAACTGTGGATTCAATGCCGGCGTAGCACGGACCGCCGTCAAGTATCATATCTACTGCTCCACCCAGGGACTGTGCCACATGTTCGGCGGTTGTTGGACTTACTGCGCCGAAAATATTGGCGCTTGGCGCAGCTATCGGCCGGCCCAGTGCGGTGATGAGAGCCTGCGCGGTGGGATGAGCGGGGCAGCGTATGGCAAGTGTATCTAGGCCGGCGCCGGCCAGCAAAGACACGGTGCACGGTTCCAGTCTGGGCAACACCAGGGATAGGCCGCCCGGCCAAAATGCGCTCGCTAGGCGGTGTGCAGTATCAGATATATGGACATAGCGCTCTGCCATGTCCATGTCGGTTACGTGAATTATAAGGGGATTAAAGCGCGGCCGTCCTTTGGCATCAAAGACGGCGGCGATGGCGGCATCGTTGGCAGCATCCGCCCCCAGGCCGTAAACGGTCTCGGTCGGGAATGCGACCATACGTCCTTCGTCAAGCCGCCGCGCCGCGTGCGCGATGGATTCAGCCGTGTCGGAAGTAATGGTGCCGGAAGATTTAGCCATGATTTTGATTGGTAGCGCCAGGATGTAATGCGAAATTTAAGGTATCGTCGGAATCGATGGGTCGCCTTTGACAATGAAGTTTGGGTTTTCGAAGCCGACTTTGCCATAGGTGAGAGGTAACCCATCGAGCTTATTGACGGTGCCGCCGGCAAAGCGAATGATGGCGTGGCCCGCCGCGGTATCCCATTCCATAGTCCGTCCCATGCGCGGGTAAAGGTCGCATCGGCCGGACGCCACCATGCAGAACTTGATCGAGCTACCAGAAGTTATTTCCTCTTTGATGGAAAAGGCCTTGAGATAGGCGTCGACCTCGGAGGTCCGGTGTGACCGGCTGACGCAAACTGACAGGCCGTCGGTTGGCATTTTACGGATATTGATTTGTCTTGGGGATTCTTCATGCTCCATGGCGAAGGCCCCATAGCGGCTTGCCCAATAGGTCGAGCTGGTTGCTGGCGAATGGACGACCCCGAGCACCGGGAGCCCGGCATCGATGAGGGCGATATTGACGGTGAATTCTCCATTTCGTTGTACAAATTGCTTCGTGCCATCGAGGGGGTCGACGAGCCAAAACGGCCCGTTGGCCACCTCTATGGTGAGCTGGTCTTCAAAGGTTTCTTCGCTGATGATAGGGAATGTATCGGCAATTTCTTCCTTGATTGCCTTGACGATAAGGGCATCGGCGCGGAGGTCGGCTTCCGTCACCGGCGACCGATCTTCTTTGGTGTCGACGCTGAAGTCGGTGCCGTAAACTTCCATGATCACTCGACCAGCTCGCAGCGTGATATCGCGAACCTGTTTAACCATGGTTTGGGTGATGTTGACGACCATGAAGGCTCCTTGTTGCGGCATGATGTTCTGGTTAGGGGACGAGTCCGGCATCCGATCAGTCCGTATACAATGGGGTTTACGGGGTCGAGACGGTTTCAGTCCAGAGAGAATCAGACATATATTAAGGTGGTGGAGGGGACTTTCTCGGCCTTGAAACGCTATGTTCATAGGTATGGAGACCAGTAATGTTCAGCCAATTTAGCTTTGCGTTTGAGCTGTGACAGGAAGGTTTCTGGCTTTGGCAGTGATTACCACAGGGCGGGAATAAAAAGCGTTCAATGATAGCCTTTCATGATGACAAGGTCGAACACGCGGGAGTGTGGTTGGTCTAAACGGTTCTTGGTGTTTTGCAAATGACATTGGCGACTGCGAGCTAGGAACGTAGATGGAGAGCTCACGCTCACCAAAGTTGATAGCTCGCAGCGGACCAAATACGGTGTCGTAAAAGGTGGCGTTATAGGCGTGCTCAAGAATATTAGTTAGCAGTGGCTAACGTACCGCGTATGAACCAAAGCATTCGCGCTGGCGGCCATGCTGCTTCAGGGTGACAAAGAATGGGACATCGCTAAGGATAACGGCCTTCTCCATGTTTATACCGGCAACGTTCAGAACTCTGGACGACACGGTCTCCTATGGTAGAAGGGGCCATTCGATACAGGAGCTCTGGTCAACCTGTGATTCGCCTGAAAAAATGGATTGTTCTTGCGCTGAAGGTAGCAGTGTCTGTTGCCCTGCTCGCCTACCTCGCCGCCAACATGGATTTGGCGGCGGCGTGGCAGCGGATGCTTGCCGTTGCGCCGCTGATGCTAGCTCTGGCCATCGTCGTGATGTTCGTCCAGTTCGGCATATGCGCGTTGCGCTGGTCGGCGGTTATGCAAGCCATTGGAGCAGGACTGCCACTACGCGATCTTGCGCGTATCTTCTTCATAGGCAGTTTCTTCAACCAGGCCCTTCCGTCTGCCGTTGGTGGTGATGCAGTTCGCATTTTCATGGTCCATAAGCTTGGTTTATCCCTCGGGCGCGCTTTTAACGGTGTCATGCTTGAGCGGGTGGCCATTGTTGTCTCGATCCCGCTGCTTGCAACTTTTGTCCTCCCCTGGTTCCTGCCGAATGTGGATGATCGCTATGTGCCGTGGATCTGGGCGGCGTTCGCATTTTTGGTGGCCGGCTCGGTTGTCGGCATTGCCTTACTCGTTCTGTTGAAGAAACTGCCGAAAAATTTTTACCATTGGCGGCTGGTGAAGGGGCTGGTGCGATTGGGCGATGATGCACGCCGGCTATTTCTTTCTGGTCGCCGGACTGTCGCAGTGTTGATGTGGTCGGTGGTTGGCAACGCCAATGTGTCCTTCGCCGTCTACCTTCTCGGCCGCGGATTGGGATTGGATATTGGCGTCATCGACGCGCTGGCTATTTCCCCCTTTGTTATGCTGGCCACGACGGTACCGATATCCATCGGCGGTTGGGGTGTGCGGGAAGGTGTGATGGTATTTTCCTTTGCCATGATAGGTATTTCTGAAGATGGATCGTTCGCGCTGTCCATTCTCTTGGGCTTGGCGATTTTGGTGACCAGCTTGCCGGGGGGTATCGTTTGGCTCTTCACCCGTGATCGTCCGGCAGTTGCCGATCTGCTCGACGATGTCCACTAGGTAACCGATGAAAGCGCACTGGGCGGCTAGGCGCCAGGGCGCTGACGGCGATGGCGCTTTTCTTTCGTGTGATGTCAGCTAAATTGCCGTGCCTGAGAATTCCGACCCACTTGCCACGCGCCGCAGCATGTCGCTGAAAATCGCCAGTACCGGGAAAACGCTATGAAAATCTCCTTCTCCCAACCCGCCCTGCCAAGCAGCGGTTCGCTCGTCGTTACGGCTTGCAAGGGCGGAAAGCTCTCGGAGACTGCCAAGGCGGTCGATAAGGCAATGAAGGGCGCCTTATCGCGGGCCATGAAGGCTGCCCGTTTCGATGGCGCTCAGGGCAAGTGTCTCGATGTTTTCGCGCCCGCCGGCCTTAAGGTCGACCGGGTACATCTGATTGGTCTCGGCGACGCTAAGGCGTTTGACGACCTGGCCGCTCAAGATATCGGCGGCGGCCTTTATCGCAGCTTGCGCGGTGACGTGGCGGCAGCAATTGCTATCGATACCGTTCCTAGATGTTCCCTGCTGGCAGTCGATATTGCAGCCAATGTGGCTTTTGGCCTGCGCCTGGCCTCCTATCGCTTTGACAAATACAGGACTAAGGAAAAAACCGAGGATAAGCCACGCCTGAAGGCCGTGACCGTTCTGTGCGATAGCTGTGTCGTGGCGCGCAACGCCTTTAATCCCCTCAACTGCATCGCCGACGGCGTTTTCATGACCCGTGACCTTGTTAGTGAGCCACCTAATATCATCTATCCCAAGACCCTGGCTGCCGAATGCCGCAA
>CAUZNJ010000209.1:0-4337 GCA_963580965.1 Alphaproteobacteria bacterium
CGACTTCAGCTCCAATGCCGGTCGGCACCAGAAAGACCGCATTGAACCGATCGGCGTTTTTTGCTTCCCGTCGCCGAAAGTCAAAGATTGATTTGTGTACGTTGCGGTCGGCGCCTACCAGACAGCCGATTTCACAATTATACTGACCTTTATCCATCGACGTGACCGCAAGACGGATCGGAACCTCGCCATCAACGAAGCGAAACGATATAGCCTTTTCGATATGCTCGATCAGGCCTTTGTAGCGCGGTGCGGCGGGGACCGAAGCGCGTTTATCAATCAACTGCATCGTTCGTCATCCCCATCGTACGCGCAAAGTCGTTAAAGCTATCTTCCTTGATCAATGTTACCACACCGTTCCCGTTGTGCGTGCGGTAAGCTTCGCTTACTCTATATTTTTCCGCAATCTTCTGACAGTGCTTGCGTACCACATCAACTCAACTGCCGTGCCACGCTCACGTGGTGCGTTTGTCCACCTTTTCCCCGTATCTCTTTCAGGGATTCTTGCCGCCCATCCCGGGCTGTGCGATAGCCCTTGTCGTCTAGCAAGGGCGATGGCGGCGAGGCCATTGCCCCGGTCGCGCATCGGTGGGGTGGGGTGATACAGATCATGAGATATGAATAACCGGAGTGAGCCAGACCCTCATGAACGATATACAGGGCTACGATGTTCCGGGGATGAATGAAAATGAATGAGATCGCCGAAGAGATCCGTGGTCTGGCGTGGCTAGAAGATCAAGTCCGCCTAGAGATCGACATTTTCCGCCACAACTACCAACCATGGGTCCCCCTGCCGGCAACCGTTGACGGCCAACCCGTCTACGATGTCGTTATCATCGGTGGCGGGGTTTACGGTCTTGGCCTGGCTTGGGGGTTGATGCGTTCAAAGGTTACAAACATCCAAGTCGTCGATCGCTCGCCGGCCGGCCGCGAAGGACCCTGGGCGACGTACGCACGCATGAAGACCCTACGTACGGCCAAGGAGCTAACCGGCATTGAATTCGGCATCCCCAGCGTCTCGGCGCGCGCCTATTGGGAGGCCCGGTTCGGCAGTGCCTCCTGGCAGGCCATTAGTCATGTTCCGCGTCCGGAATGGATGCAATATCTGGAATGGTTCCGCGCCGTGCTCGACATTCCAGTATCCAACGAAACCGAAGTGGTTTCGATTGACGGTGACGCAGAATTGGTGCGCATCGTCACGCGACGCGACGGAGAAGAACAAACACTGCTGGCCCGCCGGGTGATCCTGGCAACAGGTTTACTCGGCAGCGGTGGCCCCAAGGTACCAACGGGCCTGACAGACCACCTGCCTCCGGATCGATGGGCGCACTCTACCGACGAAATTGATTTTACGCGTCTACACGGCGCTGATGTAGGCGTCCTCGGCGCCGGCGCCTCTGCCTTCGATAATGCTATTGCCACCGCTGAAAATGGCGCCACCACTGCTAGGCTGTTCTGCCGTCGTGCGGAACTGCCCTGGTTCAACGCCAAGAAAGGACTAGAAAACGCTGGCTTTATGCGTCATTTCGCAGATTTTCCGGATGTCTATCGCTGGCGATTTGCCAAGGCCATTCTAGAGACGCCGATTGCACCACCACGACATACGGTCGAGCGGGCGCTGGCGTTGCCCAATTTCAGCCTTGAACTTGGCAGTACGTGGACAGCCTGCCGCATGGACCGCGACAAGGTCGCGGTCGCGACGCCGCAAGCCGAACACCGCTTCGACTTCCTGATATTCGGCACCGGTTTCGATATGGACATCGGACGGCGGCCCGAAATGGCGGCCATCGCACCCCATATGCGTCGGTGGCGCGACGGCTTCACACCTCCGGATGGCGAAAACAGCGATCTACTATTATCCCAACCTTACTTGGGACAAGCTGGCGAGTTTCAGGAGCAGACACCCGGCACCTGCCCGGTACTTGGCCGCATTAGCCTGTTGGGCGCCGCCGCAACATTAAGCATTGGCCCGATGTTCGGCGGACTCAATGGTATCAAGTTTGTTCTGGAGCGTTTCGTCAACGAGACCTGCCGCGCATTGACGCTGGAAAGCCTCGACACATTTTATGATGTGTTCACGGCGCGGTTTCTGGAAGAAAAGGCGGATGGCGAGCTAGGTTCATTAGACTAACATCGTAACACCAGACCTTGCCACCTCCACACTGACCCGATGATGGTACCCGTATCGATAACATTAGAAAGGGCCTGCTCATGAACCGTCGCATCGAAGCATTCTACGGGCCATCATCTCCCTGGGCTTACTTTGGTGCACAGCGCCTGTATAAGATCGCCGACCGGCACGATTGCGAACTGGTGCTGCGCCCGATCCGTGTTGTCCAGGAGAACGGCGGCATCATGCTGCGGACTCGCCCGCAGGCCCGGCAGGACTATCACGCGATTGAGCTCGACCGATGGAGGCATCATTTAGACATGCCGCTAAACCTGCGCCCCAAGTTCTACCCCTGCCGATCGATCCTGCCGGCGGCCTATACCATGATCGCTGCTCAGCGGGCCAACCTTGACGCACGCCGGCTCAGCTTCGCAATTCAACGAGCATTGTGGGCCGAGGACCGCGACATCGCAGATATCAACACGCTTCGATCCATCGCCATCGAACAGAATATTCCCAATCTCACCGATCTGATCGCCGAAGACTGGCCCCAATCAATCATTAGTGAATGGGAGGGCAACCTCACCGAGGCCGTCAACATCGGGATCTTTGGCACGCCAACCTACGTTCTGGATGGTCAACTGTACTGGGGACAGGACCGGCTTGAATTTCTGGAGGGCGCTTTAAGCGACAAATGATCCGGCCTCGACTGATAGCCTCATGCCGGTCGTCAATGCCATACGTCGCCGAGAAGCCGCAGCCAATTGCCGCTTAGGATTTTCAGGATACGTTGCTCAGACCAGCCCCGAGATTGCATCTCTACTGTCATGTTCGGAAATTCATCAATGCGTCGGATGCCCTCCGGCTTATTGATTTTGATCGAGTTGAACGCCGTTATCGTGCGCGCTGTTCCCTTATCCCTTGCTGCCCAACTTTGCCATGACCCGGGGCGTGGACGATTCAGCGAGAAATCTGTGCCGATCGCGACATGGTCTTCGCCAACCAGATCAAGCATATAGGCCATAGCGTCGATAACGTCGGCGACATTGGCGTCATTGCCGGCGGCGAGGCCTGGGGAAAATAGGGACACGCCGATGATCCCGCCCTTATCGGCGCAAAGGCGAAACAGCTCGTCCGATTTATTGCGCGGTACATCTTTCAGAGCCCGCGGCAGACAGTGGGTGATAGCGCAAGGAAGCGTTGAATGGTTGATCGCATCGGCGGATGTTTTCTCGCCGACATGACTCAGATCGCATAGCACGCCGACACGGTTCATCTCCGCGACCACTTCTTGTCCGAAACCCGTTAGACCGCTGTCCCTCGCCTCCAGATAACCGGCACCGGAGTAGTTTTGCGTGTTGTAGGTGAGCTGCATGATGCCGACACCCAGATCCTTGAAGACCTCGATATAATCCAGTCGGTCTTCGAGGGGAGATGTATTCTGCCAACCGAGAATAATGCCCAACTTGCCCGCCGCCTTGGCGGCATGAATATCGGCCACGCTGCGAACAAACATGGCGATATCGGCATTCTCCTGAATCATCCGCTTCCAGCCTGTTACGATGTCGATGCCACCGTGAAAGTTTTCCCACAGCACAGCCGAGCAGTTAATCGCCGTGACGCCGCCACGCAGGGCTTCCTCCAAAAGGGCGCGGTCGAAATCACAACATTGCAGCCCATCGATGACAATCGCCCGGGCGTGTAGAGCATTGGATATTAACGTCAATTCAGGTCTCCTGCCGATGATCCAGTTTGGTATTAACCCGCGCCGTTTCTCTTTTCTCGTGAACGAGCAAATACGTGCTGCAGACAAAAATAATGGTTCCGCCGACAATCGTCCATGCATCGGGAATCTCAAAGAAAATGAGATACCCGAGCATGATCGCCCAAATCAGTTTCATATAGTCATACGGTAACAGCGCCGACACATCGGCGGCCTTGCAGGCCTCCGCCAGGGCGAGATGGGCGATCGTTCCGAGAGCCCCAATCATGAACATCCAAGCCAACTGGACATAAGACGGGGTTTGCCAGAAAAAGAGCGCCGGAATCAAGGCAATGGGCGCGGAAATAACCGTCTGATACAGCGTGATTGTGACGCTGGACTCTGTTCGCGCCAGCATCTTTACCAGAATAATATTAGCCGCGATAAAGACGGAACTGATCAAGGCGATTGTCGCGCCAATGTCAAAGGCGTCGGCGCCAGGTCTTAAGATAATCCAGGTTCCGG
>CAUZNJ010000210.1:0-4287 GCA_963580965.1 Alphaproteobacteria bacterium
CGAATATCACTGGAGGTAATTCCTATTCTTCCGAATGGGTGCGCCATCGTATCAGGGCGCTATGTGACGAAGAGGTGCCGGGGACTATCCTGTCGGATGATCGCATAACGGATATACTGAAGCAGGAAGGCGTGGCCATTGCCAGACGGACCGTTGCCAAATATCGGGAATCCTTGGGAATTGCATCGTCGCCGCAACGCCGGCGACTGAAATCCACATACCTTTGACAAAATTCCAGGGCATCAAATCGGGGTTTCCGGCACTTGACTTGGCGGAGGCGGGGAACTAATTCTTCACGTGCGATAGCACCGCTATTGAAGACATGCTGGACGGTATGAAGTTCGGGTTGACGTAAACTCGACGAACCGTTGAATAACCCTATTGGGTCTCATTGGGCAGCTCCGTATCCATTTATGAATGAATCCATTATAGGGCGGCATCTCGATGTCGGAGGCGCTTTGCGGGGTTATATGGAGAAACATCTCGATGGTGCCGTTAGAAAATGCATTTTCGGGGCGCAGGAGTTGACGGTGATAATTTTCAGGGCTGCCCAGTATAAGTTACTGCCGTGATAGCAGTGATGCCAACGGAGATCGCCACATTGACCTTTGGTGGGGTCGTCAAGCGGATGGATCTGGGTGATCCTCTGGCCATAGTCTTCTAAAGCGGAGCCCATGGTGCGCTCAACGTTACCTATCGCAGGAGCGACGGCAATATTGGCTGGATCGATCCCTGCAACACACCAATGGACTAAGGTTAAAGGCCATCATGGAAATCACTGATCTGCTCGACCCGGAAGGTGTCATCCCAAATCTTAAGGTAGGCAGCAAGAAACAAGCGCTGCACGACCTTGCTAGGCACGCATCCGACATCAGTGGACTGCACGAGCGGGCGATATTTGACGTTTTGTTGGAGCGTGAGCGCCTCGGCACTACGGGAGTTGGGAACGGCATTGCGATACCTCACGGGAAGCTGCCATCTGCAAATCGTCTTTTCGGTTTGTTCGCCCGTTTGGAACGGCCCGTTGATTTCGATTCTATTGATGAACAGCCGGTTGACCTGATCTTTTTGTTAGTTGCGCCGGTGTCAGCTGGCGCTGATCATCTGAAGGCGTTGGCGCGTGTGTCCCGTTTGCTGCGCGATAGCGCTATTTGCGCGAAGCTGCGTGGCACGGAGAGCAAGGACGCCCTTTTTGCGTTGCTGACGGAAGCGACTGCTTCGCGAGCTGCATGACCGCCGCGTAATGCTGTGGCCACGTCGTCGGGCTTTCCCGAAGCGTTGCTTACGTGCAGCGTTCGTCTTCATAATCTCGAGGGGAATAGGGGTATCCGCTAGAATACCTCCGTTTGGAGTTAAAACGCTCTAACTCTTGGGTTAGAGATTAGTTATCCGGCCTTCGACGGTTTTAGCGCGCACCCCCCCCCCCCCCCGAACCCTTGCGGATTGAGATGGTGCGGATCTTTTTCTCGGGCATGATGCTTTCCAGATCGATGTGTAGCAGACCCATGTCCTGTGAAGCTCCCCGTACTTTAATGTTCTCAGCGAGGACAAAACTTCTTTGAAATTGTCGCGCTGCAATTCCCCGGTGCAAGAAGACTTTGGCCGAATCGTCCACTGAGCTGCATCCGCGGATGATGAGCTGATTACCCTCAACCAGAACTGATAAGTCTCCCTCGGAAAAACCGGCAACAGCGAGCGTGATCCGTAGTTCCGACTCTCCGACCTGCTCGATATTGTAAGGGGGATAGCCTTCTGCCGATTTTGAAACCCGATCGATAATTCGTTCGAATTCGTCGAAACCAAGAAGCAGTGGGCTGTCAAAGATCTGCGTTCGAGTCATGGACACATTCTCCTCGGCGACTGAGTAAGTACGGCCATGGAAGAGTCAACGATGAGCATCCAAGCGAAACGAATCTAATACTATTCGCAAAGTTTCTAACGCGGGTCCGACCATGGCTTGAAGTCACAAAATATCGGGTCCAATCGGCAACGCGTCAAGAAGGTCTGCTATGCCGCGTAGATTCATATGGCTCATAATGCCATGCAAACATTTGATTTGCGACACCACTTAAGTTTCGCGGGCTGAGAGCATCTTTAGGAGTGTTGCGTTAAAGCGGTCGGCCGCCTCGTAAGCGACCCAGTGTCCAGCGTCTGGGATGGCCTCGAAGGCGAGTTCGGGATGCATGCCGCGCAGAAGCTTTTCGGCGTTCTTGAGATAGCCTTCTACGACGATATCGCGTTCACCCCAAATGCCGTTGAGGCCGGCTGAAATATCCATGAGGGAGTCGCGCAAAATACTTGTGCGGCTGACGTTCGTGCTACGTAGGCGGCAGGCGCGGGTGTTGCGATTTTGCAAATATAGCGACATATCGTCGATTGTTGAGGGATTAGCAAACATTAGGACGCCAAGATTTTGCCTGTGCGCGGATAGGATTTCCGTGTTGTCCGTGAGGCGCCGCCAGCTCTTCATGCCGTGACGTTCGGGGCGGGGAAGTCCCAGGCCCGCCGAGCCGACTAGGGTCAGAGAGGCAAGCTTTTGACCGAGCCGGGCGGCAACCGGCCCACCGAGGACGCCGCCGAATGAGAATCCAACTAAGTGCATGGGTGGGCTTGAAGAATCGACCAGCCGGTCAAGACCGGCGACAACGATGTCGGCGAGACTATGGCCGTCATACGGTTCTGGCGGGTTATCGGATTCGCCGCAGCCAGGCAGGTCGGCAGCAAGCACGGTATAGCGTTCGGCGAGCGCCGGTATGTTGCGGAACCAGTGGCTCCAGGTGCCGTGTCCGCCATGTTGCAGCACTATGGTACGGGGGCCAGACCCCCAGCGCCGCCACACCATGTGGCCGTGGCCACATGGTGTGGTCAATCGCTCGGACAATGATTCAACGGCACGGTATCGCTGTACGGTTTGTTCGTCTGGCTCGATTGTTGGGGGCATGGCACCAGGATGTCGTTAGGTGGAACGAGATACTTCTTTATAGGCAGGGCCAGGGGTAAAAACCAGAGAGGGCGATAGCGTTCGATAGATTCAACGGTGTCGCCAAGAAAATATGGTGATTTGATTGCCGGCAGCGTGCTTTAATATATGTGCGAACGAAGATTTCGTATTGATAAAATAATAGCTTAGAAGACACCGCTTCTAAGCTATTATTTTAAATGGTGGAGCCGGACGGGATCGAACCGACGACCTCTACAATGCCATTGTAGCGCTCTCCCAACTGAGCTACGGCCCCACAGTGACAGAAGCGGAAATCGGTTTGACGCTGCTTCCCAGCCTTATCAAGGGAAGGAAAGATAGGTGTCCTGACTGGCGACTGGCAAGCAAAAAGCCACAGCCTTGCTGTGGCCGCCAGATCATTCACAGCGCCGATCACGTCTTATCGTCGTTCCCGTCGTCGATTTTGATGATAACCTTGGTGACATCATCATCCTGGTCATCGATATCATCGGTGTCCTCGACGATATCGTTATCCTCGTCATCAAGGTCGGTATCATCGAGATCATCATCGACCTCGACCTCGACCTCGACCTCGACCTCGACCTCGACACCATCCTCATCATTGACGACTTTGGTGGGGGTTAGGGCTTTCGCCCGTGCCGCAGCAGAACTGACCTTTGATGTAGTATGACTAGACGGTGCCCGGGTTCGCGGGGCAGTCCATGGCGAGTTACACTTGGGGCAGATGATATCCGCCTTGTTCAGATCATAAAAATGGGCGCCACATGATGAACAGGCCCGTTTCGTTCCTAAAGTTTTATTTGCCACGCAGATACCTCCAAAGATAGCGTAACGTCTCACCGCCCCCAGGACGAGGGGCAGCCAATTGCCACGATCAGGAGATGAAGTCAAAACTAAAATTAGCATCCTTCGGATTACTTAAAATTACGGCATTTGGCGCGGGGGCAAGACGTTATCTGTCTTCATGCCCGTGGACGTGCTAAAGACTGGCTATATTGTCAACTCCCTCCCCATAATATTGAACTATGCTCGACATGACTGCTGCCCATTCCGTGGTTTCCAGACGCGCCGCTAATCTGACAGGCGAGGCACGTCCGCCTGGTGATAAGTCGGTGTCTCACCGGGCTCTGATACTTGGTGCGGTGGCGGTCGGCGAGACGAATATCACTGGCCTTCTGGAAGGCGACGACGTGCTGGCAACAGCGACGGCGATGAACGCAATGGGTGCCGTAACTGAAAAGGTCGGGGCAGGGGCTTGGCGGGTGGTCGGGCGTGGTGTTGGCGGACTCACCGAATCTGGTGATATCCTCGATATGGGTAATGCC
>CAUZNJ010000211.1:0-4253 GCA_963580965.1 Alphaproteobacteria bacterium
TTGGTCGGATCCCCGGTCAGACGCGCCAAGAAAAACACGGCGATAATAAGACCGATTAGTGCAAATCCACTGTGAAATGCGCGTTGTCCAAGATAGCGAATCAAGGGTTATCTCCTTCCTCAAGTCGCGTCGAACGGACAGCGACAGAGGGTGTTTTTAGTGACTGGCTGATACCATGGCAAGATGCAACTCGGGCAAGTGGCTCCAATATTTCGCTAGAAAGCTGAGCGGCTTTCCGTACGGGAGCAAGCGTCCGAGATCGGGATAGGTGATAGCTTTTTGAGTCCGTTCCCATTTCCCCGCCCACTTTTTTCCGTATCGCGATCTAAAGCCGCTTAACGAATAATTCCTGCTTAACCTTATTTCCGGCTTATTTTTTATCGCCTTTAATGTAGCCCCTACTTTAATGTAGCCCCTACGCCGCAGAGCAGGTCAAAAGCCTTATTTGGACGCTAGGGCCTTACCTTCTCTACTATTTTTAAGCCCTCTTTTTTTATCGTGGCTCATTGCCAGTCCCAAGTCAAATCAAGTCCATCTTCAACAGGAATTAGTAAAAAATTTCTAGAGCGTTTACCCCAATGCATGTTTGGCGCAACCGCTCTAAACATGCATAATATTATCCAATATGCTGCAAAGAATAAATGATGCTGCCCCTGAGAATTTCAACTGATTTGGTCGGAGACGCCCTGGCGGCACGCCAGCGCATGGTAGAGGAGGGGTATTTATATATACCCGGACTTCTACCTCGCGATGCTATCGCTCCCGTGCAGAGGCAGGCCGCCAGTATAGCTTGCGAGGCCGGGTGGCTTTGCGCCAACCAACCCCTTGAAGCCACCATCGCCGACCCGTCCCAATTTTGCCTCGATCCTGACACACGGTTCTTATCCGTGCTGGACCGAATTAATCGGCTATATGATTTCCAAGCTCTCGGCCACCACCCCAACCTTATCGGTTTTTTTGAAGACCTGTGTGAAGATGAAATCCTAGTCCACCCTAAAGGGCTGCCCCGTTTCATTTTCCCGGGACGTGTCGGTCATACAACGCCTGCACATCAGGACTTTCCCAACATTCAAGGCAGCGAGGCCGTTTATACGGCTTGGATTCCCTTAATTGACTGCACCGCTGATTCCGGTGGCCTACAAATTGCCGCGGGCAGTCATACGCTGGGTGTCCTGGACTTCGATCTTGCCAACGGCGTCGGAGGTATCGAGATTAAAGACCGACTGGAAGGACGTTGGGTCGGAGGGCCTATGCGTGCCGGTGACGTATTGATTTTTCATTCCATGGTCGTTCACAAGGGCATTCCTAATACTGGCCGAAAGCTGCGCATGTCAGTCGATATTCGCTATCAAGGAGTTAGCCAGCCGTTTTGTGTCCGCAATGCGGACAAACCTTACGGTCGACCCGAAACATGGGCCGCCATGTATGAAAATTGGAGCAAAGAACAGCGATGCCGATTGGCTTATTATTGGCAACGGCAGAATCTGACATGTGCCCCGTTTGACAGCCAATGGTTCGACAGGCGGGATGCCTTGGGGTTTGCTTATGGTGAGAAAGGTGACCCGCGCGCCCGCTCCGTGTTGTTACGCGTTGCCGCCCGCGACGCTAACCCCGAAAAGCGCAGCCGGGCACAAAATTTACTAGATCGACTGGACGGCCTGAGCGCGGGATGCGCTTAACCCTCGTTGTCCGCGCGGCCTATTTCGAAGTCAAATATATTGAATAAAAGGAGAAATGGAGCGGGCGATGAGATTCGAACTCTCGACTTCAACCTTGGCAAGGTTGCGGTGAAGTCTTTAAAGCCCGGCGGCATCGTATGGGACACTAAGGTAGTGGGCTTTGGTGTTCGCCGCCAACGGTCAGAGGCCCGTACCTATATCCTGAAGGCACGTGTCGGAAACCGCCAACGCTGGTTCGTTATAGGTCGACACGGTGCGCCTTGGACGCCTGACACCGCTCGAGGGCAGGCACAACAGCTTCTTGGTGATATTGCTGGCGGGATCGACGTTGCTGCCATCCGTGACCATGGCAAAGGTAAGCTAGACCCGACCCTTAAAGAGTTCTGCAAGGATTACCTCCAAGACGCCCACGATGGAAAAGTGACCTACAGGGGCAGGCCAAAGAAGGCCAGCACGCTCGCCGTTGACGTTGGGCGTATCAATCGTCACATAGTCCCTCTTCTAGGAAAGAAGTCTGTTCGGGAAATAACGACAGATGACGTGATCGATTTCATGCACGCCGTCCGGTTGGGTAAGACAGCAACCACAGAAAATACTGGGCCTAGAGGCATTGCCCGTGTACGGGGAGGCGAAACGGCGTCAGCACGTGCTGTCGGGCTTCTGGGGTCAATATTGACCTACGCCGTAAAGCGCAGGCTCCGCGACGACAATCCCGTCCGGGGGGTGGAAAAACCCACTGACAAGCAAAGGACTAAAACGCTCAATCCAACACAGTATATGAAACTCGGCATCGCTCTTGATAAACTGCTTGAAGACAATGCCAACCCGTACGCCATTCATGCCTTTCGCTTGCTTGCTGTTACGGGCTGCCGACGCACTGAAGTTTTTTCGTTACGAAAAGACGCCGTAGACAATCACCACCGTTGTTTCCGCTTTGAAGACACGAAAGGTGGCGAACAAGTCCGTCCCATTGGCTCTGCTGCTTTTGAAGTCCTAGCCGATGTGCCGATCCAAGATGGCTCTGAGTATGTATTTCCCGCAGCTTGGGGCAAGGGTCATCTCCGGGATGTGAAGATACTCGAAAAGGCGTGCGCTATGGCGAAGTTGGAAGGCATCACCGCACATGCCCTTCGTCATGCTTTTGCATCCGTTGCTGGCGAACTTAGTTATTCTGACGCCGTAATTGGCATCATGCTTGGCCATCGCTCGAATACCGTGACGGGACGTTATACCCACATTCCTGATCCAGCCGGATGCTCCGCCGCTGATCGGGTGTCCAACCTCATTTATCGCCGGATGAAAGGTGAGGGTGAGGGCGCTGGTTTACAAACCGTAGAAATGACCCCGAGGTTTTTATTAAGATGTGGATGAATCGATCAATATCTGTTTCGATGCCTGCTTATAACGAAGCTGAGGGTATTGAGGCGGCGGTAATTGGATTTAAATCGCTCAAAGACGTCGCGGGCAATCAGATTGTTGATGAAATTATTGTTGTCGACAACAATTCAAGTGACAGCACAGGTGAGCGTGCCCGATCCGCCGGTGCTAAAGTCGTTAC
Organism: Alphaproteobacteria bacterium; assembly: GCA_963580965.1. GTDB lineage: Bacteria > Pseudomonadota > Alphaproteobacteria > Rhodospirillales > CAMCUA01 > CAMCUA01. The sequence continues at coordinate 3,238 of CAUZNJ010000211.1, forward strand.
CGAAAATCGCCAAGGGTATGGCTATGCAGTACGTCGTGGCCTTGCCGAAGCAACGCAAGATATTGTCGTTATTTGCGAACCAGATGGCACTTTTGCGCCAAAGGATATTTTCAAACTGTTGGCGTATTCAGAAGAATTTGACATGGTTTGTGGAACCCGAACAACGCGTGAGCTGTTTTGGGAAGAAGCAAATATGGGGATTTTTTTAAGGATGGGAAATCTTATCGTCGCGAAAGCACTGGAGTTGCTTTATGGCACTTGCAGTTTATCCGACTGCGGTTGCACATTTCGCCTGATCCATCGCCCGGCGCTAAAAAAAATTGAACATCAATTTCACGTAGGTAAATCTCATTTTTTACCAAACATGATTATTGCCGCCCGAATGCACGGATTATCGCTCATTGAAATTCCAGTGACTTATAAAGATCGTATTGGTGAATCCAAAATCACCGGCTCGTTGGCGGGCAAGTGGTCAACGGGCCTCGCTATGATCAGAATTATTCTGATCAGTTGGCCCGGATACATGAAAAATCGCGTGCGGAATTAGCGCTTCTAGCAGGACGATCAGACTCGGAGTTACGTATGAATTTAGATAAGATCTATAAACATCGGTTTTCTCCGCAGGAAGTTACGGCAATGGCTGCTGTTTGGCGGGTATTGATTGATGACTTTTTTTCGAAATGGATCACTAAAGACGATGCGGTTCTCGATATTGGGGCCGGGTATTGTAATTTTATCAACCATGTGACGGCATCACGTCGTGTCGCTATAGATGCAAATCCTTCCGTTGTCGAAAATTGTGCTGATGGTGTTGAGTTTTTCGAAGCATCTCAATTAACAAACATAGATTTGGGCGGCACTTTTGATGTCGCATTTATGAGTAATTTTCTTGAACACCTAAACTCGTCAAATGACGTTCTGACATTGCTTGCAGATACACGTAAGTTGCTCAAACCAGATGGTAAAGTGATTATCCTGCAACCCAATTTTGCCCTGACCGGCAGTCGATATTTTGA
>CAUZNJ010000212.1:0-4243 GCA_963580965.1 Alphaproteobacteria bacterium
GCCGACCTCGCCCGGCTCCATTAGAATGATTTCGTTTGGGGTTGAAAAGCTCTAGCATCCAGTGACATGGTTTACTCTGCCGGATTGACGATGTACCGAGTGTCTGCCTGTGGGCCAAGGTAAGCTTTAACGCCGATGCGGCAACGTCCATTTGTCGCGCCGATAATGCGGAAACGGACTGGATACCCATGAATCCTGGGGTGGCGCCAATTCGCATCCTGATCAATGCCATACATGCCCACAGCGGTGGCGGCATTACCTATCTGCGCAATCTTCTGCCACAATTGGTTAGGGATCCGCAGCTCGACATTCACGTCATTTTTCATGAAGACCAGTTGGGTCGTTTACAGTTGCCGCGTGGTGGCGTAACACAACACGCTCGGAACTTTGCCAATGGCTTCGTTAGCCGGTTGATATGGGAACAGCTTCGCCTTCCGTCCATCGCGAGGGAACTCGGGGCAGATGTCGTGTATTCCCCGGCAAACTTTGGCCCCTTGTTCGTGCCCGCATCCGTCATCCTTCTGCGTAATGCGCTTGCAGTTGGTGATGATGAACAGCGCCTATTGAAGCGCTTCTACTGGCTGGTCCTCGGTTTTGTGACACGTCTGTCAATCCGCCGCAGCTGTGGCGTTATCGCGGTATCCTCTTATGCTCGCGAGGCTCTGACGCTTGGCATGGGGGAGAACGTTCGTGATCGGGTTCGCGTTGTTCATCATGGAATTTCGCCTGACTTCTCGCCCCCGCCTAACAGCAGGGTTCGCGAAGATTTCCTTCTCTGTGTAGGAGATCTCTATCTTCAAAAGAACATGCATGGTTTGTTGCCCGCCCTGGCTAGATTACGTAAAGATTTCCCTGATATCCGGTTGAAAGTGGCGGGCCGAAAGATTGATGGTGCATATGCCGGCCGGGTGATCGCGCAAGCTCGGCAGTTAGGGCTAGACAACAATGTTGAATGGCTTGGCCACGTTGGTACGGCGGACTTAATCGATCTATACCAGCGCTGCCGGTTGTTTATCTTTCCTTCGTTGGCGGAGACATTTGGAAACCCTCTAATCGAGGCTATGGCCTGTGGCGCGCCGGTGGTCTGCTCGAACACAACGGCGATGCCCGAGATCGCCGGCATGGCAGCCTTGTATTTCGATCCTTATGACTCTGCATCCATCGCGCAATGCATCAGTGAGATTTTATCCGAATCCGACCGGTTGTCGGAATTATCGCGGCGCTCGCTCGATCGCGCCGCGGATTTTTCTTGGACGTCGACGGCAAAAGAGACTGCCGAGATTCTTAAAGAAGCCGTCTCGAGGGGCTAGAAAAACCAATTTCGCGCTTGGACAGGCGTCACTACTTTATAAATGTTTACGATATTCGCCAGAAGGTTATCCCCGAGATCCAATGGTCTCTCTGCCTGTTCCCTGGCTATTTGCTTCCTTTGTTTCGGAGAAAACGTAGCGTTATCTCTAACAATCATCAAATCTACCGGCCTGAAGCATTGCCTCTGGGGCATTCTTTATCTTTTAGTTTGTAAGATTGACCCTAGCCACGATCACTCAACGTATGCAGGCACGTTATAGCCTTTGCAGGTACCGTTATCTGTCGATTGATCGCGGGCGCATGCCATCTTTCCGAATTGGGAAGGGCGGTGTTATCGTTAAGGTCAATCAATAGGCTGTTTGGAGCCTAAGAAGAAGGGCCAGGATAGCATTCTATTCCTGATCAAAAATACCGAAAGTTTCAGGCCGCAGCTGAATCCTATCCATTGATTGGCTTTACGAGCGGGTATTGCGCGCTTCTGCAACCAAGCGTTTTAAAGCATCGACGCCGACCGCCCCGGGTACTAATTTTCCACCAATGATGAATACCGGCGTGCCACTGATATTGAGTACCTTGGCAATTTCATAGTTGCGGTTGATGACAGCCTCAATGGCTGGGGAATCCATGGAAACGCGGAGCTTGTTGGTATTAAGGCCAATGTTTTGCGCCAGACGTATAACCTTAGAATTGGTAAGGTTCCCCGTGTTTTTCATTAGGGCAGTATGAAAGTCCATGTAGCGGCCTGGCTCTGTCTGCCACACGGCTAGTGCTGCTTTCGATGCGAACAGCGATGCCGGGCCGAGAATCGGAAATTCCCGCAACATATATTTGATATTGCCATCAGATTTCAGGGTCGCCATCAGTCCTGGAAACATTTTCTTGCAATAGCCACAGCGGTAATCAAGAAATTCGATGATGGTAATGTTGCCGTCAGGATTTCCACCAATCGGCGCTGATTTGTCGTTCAGTAATTCATCGTGTAGAGCAGCTAAAGTTTCGCGGCTAGGGCGGTTTTCCGCTGTCCGCCCGCGTGCCTGCATTTCCTGCAATGCTTCGACGATCACCTCGGGGTGCTGGCGAAGATACTCGCGGACAATCGTCTTAACGGCGGCTTGTTGTTTAGAGCTTAGGTCCTCGTTAGCCCATGCGGCAGGGCCCATTACCTGCAGTGCGACGACGAGAAGGAGCGAGCGGATCAGCATGGGAACTCACAGGCTAGTGACTATTCACGTATGACTATCATGCGCGTCTGGAGGCTGGGTAACAAGCGTGCCAACGCCCACCGGGTCTGGAATGATGGACAGTTAATGGCCTATCCTTACCGCGATACGGCGATGCCGAGAACGTGAGCATGGGCATCAGCGGGTCCCGGTGCGACAGTTATGCCGAGAAAAACAATTTTTGTATTTGCCAACCTATCCGCCGGCCATGCTCGCTTATATAAAGCGCTGAGATCGAGATTCTCGGCCCACCAATTGCCCCCGTTTTCTGCACCGCCTCGAGAAATGTAACGTGCTGCATTCGGACTGATTTTGGGGGCGTGTTCAAGGGTACCGCGACGGAGGGCCTGCCGATCCCAGACCACTAATAGGAGGCGGTCATGAGCTGGCAGCGGTGCCCCCATTGGGAACGTCGCCTGGTCTGCCTTTAATATTGTGGGTCCCACGGTATTCGAGAATCCCACCAGCAGTGTCAGTGGGTGGCTGCCATCCGGCGTCGGCGCAATATGCCATGTCCAGCTCAGATATGGTGTGACCATTACATATGTATGTAGGCGGCGTACCGCGGTCAGGCGCTCATCGCCGGGTATTATCCGAGCCGCTAGAATTCCTAACTGTTGCGACAATGCCAGCCGTGGCGCGCGATCCCCACCGCTCATACCGGAAAGAACCCATTGCCCCGATTCGCCAATCAAAAGGATCGGTGGCGGCGGGAGCAGTAGCTCTAGGGGGCGCAGGTCAATGCGCGCCGGCGTAGTGACGGCGCATGCGGTTAAGACCGCCGCTGCTGCAGCCATGGCTAATAGCTTAGTACGCCATTTAGAACACCAATCTGCGGCCTGCCGCCTAATTTCAGGCGGGAGGCCGCAGATGTGCTTGTCTAATTCTTGCGTTCCGATTGTTCTTTCCGGTTCAGCGTGGCGTTTAGGATATCTTGAGATTTCAACCAGTCAGGTGAACCTTTGGGCAACGCCTGTTCAGCCTTGCGGGCATGGTATTCGGCTTCCGACATCTTGCCGAGCAGCAAAGCTTCTTCTGCTAAGGCTAGACTGCTCTGGACATCCTGCCCGAGGCGCCCGTAAGCGATAGCTAGTTGCCGCCAGGTGGAGGGCACCTTTGGTTCCCGTTGCAGTGCTGCTTGCAGGTTCCTAATAGCAGGATCAAGCAAATCATCATGCCCGCTTTCGATTTGCGCCCGCGCCAAGGAAACCCGGATGGTTGCTTCGTGGGGCACCAGTTTGGCCGATTGCTCGTACGCCGGAATAGCAGCTTCGACCTGACCATCTTCAAACAACATCTGACCTTTCAATTCCAAAAAGTAGGGGTCAGAAGGATTTTCAGCGATAAGGGCATTGATTGCGCCAAGGGCGCGTTGAATGTCCGGTTTGCGATACTCTGCGATTGCCCGGGCGTAACGGGCGGAAATGCTCGTATCGCTTTCAGGGTAGCGGCGCAGGGTTAGCGTAGCAGGTTCGAGAAAAGCGATCAGCTTGGCGCGGATGCGGCTTTGCAAAGCTACCAGCTCCGGATTTGTTGGTTTCTTGGAAAAGGGAGAGCTCTCGACATGGTGGGCTATGGTATTGATGCGGTCGCGTGTTAGCGGATGCGATCGGACATAGGGGTCCTGAAAACGGGAACTAACCAGGTCTTGGTCCTGAAGGATTTTCATGAAATTCAGCAAGCCCACCGCCGACTGCTTCGAGCGGTCGAGC
>CAUZNJ010000213.1:0-4237 GCA_963580965.1 Alphaproteobacteria bacterium
TGTCGGAATTATGAGATGAGCGACTACATCATTCATGGTGATAGCGGCGACTGGGAAGTGGTGATCGGGCTCGAGGTTCATGCTCAAATCATTGCGGAGTCCAAGCTGTTCTCCGGAGCCGCCCCCGATTTTGGCGCCGAGCCCAATAGCCAGGTGTCGCTGGTTGATGCTGCCATGCCGGGTATGCTGCCGGTACTTAATATGCGCTGTGTCGAACAGGCGGTGCGTACGGGTCTAGGATTGAATGCGAAGATCAATTTGAGCTCGGTCTTCGAGCGTAAAAATTACTTTTACGCCGACATGCCGCAGGGCTATCAGATATCTCAATTCCTGCACCCCATCGTCGGTGAGGGCATTATAGAGCTCGACCTGCCCGACGGCACGACCCGCGAAGTGGGGATCGAGCGTCTGCACATGGAGCAGGATGCTGGCAAGTCGCTGCACGATCAGGATCCGACGCGCACCTATATCGATTTCAACCGGTCCGGCGTTGCTCTGATGGAAATTGTTTCCAATCCCGATCTGCGCGGGCCGGAGGATGCCGGTGCCTATCTACGCAAGATGAGGTCGATCCTGCGCTATCTCGGCACTTGCGACGGCAATATGGAAGAAGGTTCCATGCGCTGTGACTGCAATGTATCGGTGCGCATGGTGGGGGAAAAAGAGCTGCGGACACGCTGCGAGATCAAGAACGTCAATTCTGTTCGCTTCGTCATGCAGGCCATCGAGCACGAGGCCCAGCGTCAGGTGGACCTTTATGAGAATGGCGGTCAGGTGGTGCAGGAAACCCGTCTGTTCGATGCCAATAAGGGAACGACGCGGACTATGCGATCAAAAGAAGAGGCCCATGATTACCGTTACTTTCCAGACCCGGACCTTCTACCCCTAGTGCTGTTGGCCGATGAGGTGGAGCGATTGCGCGCTGATTTGCCGGAATTACCCGATGCTAAAAAGGCGCGGTTTATTGCAGACCTGGGTCTTGGCGCCTACGACGCCAGTGTGCTGGTGGCAGAGAAGGCGAGCGCTGACTACTTTGAGGAGGTGGCGGCTGGCCGCGATGCCAAGACTGCGGCCAACTGGGTTATTTCCAATCTTTTTGGGGTGCTGAATAAGCTCGATATAGACATCGAGGAAAGCCCAGTGTCGGCAACATCACTAGGTAAGTTGATAGACCTGATCACCGACGGCACCATTTCTGGACGCATCGCGAAAGACGTCTTTCAGGCCATGGTGGATAGTGGTGATGACCCGGGGGCTATTGTCGAGAAGAAGGGTATGAAGCAGATTACTGATGCAGGCGCCATCGAGGAGGCGGTGGACGCGGTGATTGCTGACAATCCCGATAAAATCGCGGAGATACGTGCCGGCAAGGATAAGATGCTTGGATGGTTCGTTGGCCAAGTAATGCAGATGACCGGTGGCAAGGCCAATCCGAAGATGGTCAACGACCTATTGCGCGAGAAGACCCGCCCGTGACCTTGGCTGCGAGCTTGGCCCTAGAGATGTTGGCTTGAAACGCTTTGGCACCCTAAGGGTAGCATCTGGCTCCTCCTCATTGCGTCTTTTTGACCGGCGTCCTAGAACGCAAGCGCTTGACCTGCTGCATCGTCTCTTGTTCCCTGGTACTGAAAGCTTGATCCATCGCGTTGACAGCGGGCGCGGAGGGCGCGTAGAAACTCGGTTTCTGCATGTGGGGGTTCCGACATGGCTAAGCAGCGACGGAATGGAGGGATGGCTGAGAGGCTGAAGGCGGCGGTTTGCTAAACCGTTATATGGTGTTAAGCCGTATCGGGGGTTCGAATCCCCCTCCCTCCGCCACCAAGACTTTGATTTAACTAATTTTTTGAGAGAGGTTTAAAGCCTCGGTACATTTAGCGGCGTTCCGCGGGCATTAGCGGCGCTCTGACGTCGTTATCCGACCGGAGGCCGGTGGTGGTCTTCGTGGGGGAGAAGCGCTATCCGTTGTCTCAATAGGTCATCTGAGCCCATCCGCCCGGCGGAGATGTCGAATTTTCGTTTCTTTATCTTTGGTATGGATGCCTGATGCAGCTCCGGAACTGGCAACAACAAATCATTGATCGATATCCGTCGATCATCAGTCAACATCGCCGATTCATTTTGAAAGCGCCGACGGGCTCAGGGAAAACCGTTCTTGCCAGCGAAATAGTTGAGCAGTTCTACGAGGGCAAGAAAATCGTTGTTCTTTGCCACCGGCTAGTGCTGTTAGAACAGCTTGAAAAAGCTCTTGGTTTGAAACACCGGGTTCACAAATTATCGGTTTCCGACGCGGGTCCGGCGTTCGAGGGATACGATATTTTGCTATCGACTAATATGCGGGCAAAGGCGGTATTGGCGGATGCCATACCCAAGGCTGACCTTATTATCGTCGATGAGGCTCACCGCGTTTCGCCGAACGGTGCCGGCTATAAGTGGATCATCGACGATTTTAACGAACATGGAAAAGCATCCGCACAGTTTATGGGACTGACGGCCTCACCGGAGCGCCGAACTGGTGATCAGCGGGATCAGCTTAATTTGGCGTTCGACGCGATTTTTGATTGCGCCAATATTGAAGATCTCATCGAAGAAGGTGTTCTCGTTCAGCCGATCTATAGGCCACATTTTGTCCACGACTTGAATTTGACTGATATTGATATCAGCTCTGGTGACTTTCCGGTCGCGAAGCTGGCCCCGGCGATCATTAAGTCGTCTATGATTGACTACGCCGTTTGGAGTTATAGCGAGGAGCGTCTCAAGCTTTCAACTAAACCTGTTTCTGCGTGGTTTTGCGCTGATGTTAGCGTAGCGAATGCCACTTTGAGGAGCATTCAACAGTTAGGTATTACGGCAGACATCGTTACCGCGCAGACGCCAATCAATGAGCGGATGCGGTTGCTGGCACGTCATGAGCGCGGTGAAATTGAGGCGATGGTATCGGTGGGTGTGCTGCTCGAAGGTTGGGACAATCCGCAATGTAATATCATCGTTCACCTGCGGCCAACGCTGTCGAAGGTGCTGTGGGGGCAATCGGTGGGCCGGGGGTTGCGTTCGGCGCCGGGCAAAGACAAATGCATTGTCATCGACGTCAGTTCGAATTGGAGCACATTCGGTCCGGTGGAAAAACTTGAATGGAGCCTTTGGAGCCACCGGCGTTCGTATATGCGATTTATGAACCGGTTCAACTGGATAGGACAGCAACAGGACGGTGATGAAGGTGGCGACGTCTATCTGCTGTGTAAAAATGAGCTGCCGACGGGAATGCGTTGTTCTCACATTTACAAGAAGAACTCCTTTGAGGACGATACCTGTCCAGTATGTGGAACCTACGCCGCCGTTGATATTTACAAGGAGCAGAAACTTGGCAGCACGCTGAATGAACATGGCCTGCATCGGCTGTTTTTTGAGCGGGTGCCAAAAGTTTATGACGAAATGGACCCATCAATTTGGAGTCGTCTTGGCGGCACGGCATGGAAATCGGCGAATGGCATGGAGCAGGTGTTTCTCGCTTTCTGCATGGCATACCAGGAAGTTTCCTGTGAGATCACACCGACCGAATCTGATTATTGGGATGTCGCTCTTGCGGCAGAGGTGCTAATTCGCCGCTATTTGGTGAACAATAAGATTCAGATCGTGAAGCAAGGCGAATTCGACCTTTCTCTTCTTGCTGATGGAATGCTTGCTGGCAAAAAAATACGTACCGTACAGGCCCATTATGGCATTTCTCTGTGCGGCACGGTGTTCCAGTCTCATACGGTCGAGGAGAACGAGCGCAAGTATCAGAAAGCGCTTAGGATCGCCGAACGACTTGCCGTGATTGGCTGCTCATCACAAGATACACTGCCTTACTTTAATGCCGCCGAGTACCTGACTGGGCCGGAATATGGCATTTCGATATGAGTAAGCGCTGGTATTGTTATTACAAAGCGCAGGTGCGAAACCCCGCGAAAATGTCGCGCCGATCCGGCTTGAAATAGTTGCGGTAGACGCTGCTAATCATCCGGCTGCGGGTTGCCCAGGCGCCGCCGCGCAGTACCTTTGTTTCGCCGAACAGCGGTTCGGAATACTCCTTGTAGTCGTCTGGGGAAAAGCCCGGAAACGGTCCAAAGGTATCAGCGGTCCACTCCCAGACATTGCCGAGAAGCTGGCGGCATCCCCATATATTGTCCCCGTCTCTGTGCGCCGCGACGTCGACACAGCCGAGGGCATAGCCGTCGAGATTAGCGTGGCGTGATTCTGG
>CAUZNJ010000214.1:0-4234 GCA_963580965.1 Alphaproteobacteria bacterium
CCTCGGAAACATCCGGCGCCAGCGTGCCGGTGATGCCGGTGATGGAGACGTAGTAAAGAAAGCCGCTAGCATGGCGGGAAATGACTGGCAGACGCGCATCATCACTGGTCGGCGCGGATAGATAAATGATGTTAAGTCCGGCGGCACGGGCGGGAAGGCACAACTCCGCCTCCTCCTCCGGCGGCATGTCGACGACGATCAAACCGTCGACGCCGGCAACCAAGGCATCGTTAATAAATGTTGTCACCCCATGGCTATGGATGGGATTAAAATAGCCCATCAATACAATCGGCGTATCGGCATCGTGCTTACGAAAATTGCTTACCATAGCCAAAGTCTTGCGCAAATTTGAACCCGCCTTCAAGGCTCGTAGAGACGAAGCCTGAATCGCTGGACCATCGGCCATCGGATCACTAAAAGGCATGCCCAATTCAATAACATCTGCACCGGCGCTTGGTAGGCCGTCGAGGATGGCGCAGCACGTCTCCATATCGGGATCCCCCGCAGTGACAAACGTGACCAACGCCGCCCGCCCCTCAGCCCTGAGCGAAGCAAAGCGTCGATCGAGCCGCATCGTAGTGTCGACCGGCCAGTTCACAGCACAACCCCCAGCCGTTCAGCGATGGTCAGGACATCCTTGTCGCCACGGCCGCACAGGTTCATGACGATCAGGTGATCTTTCGGCAACGTTGGTGCGATGCGCCCTACATGGGCCAGCGCATGGGCGGGTTCTAGCGCGGGAATAATGCCCTCCAGCCGCGTGCAAAGCTGAAATGCCGCCACTGCGTCATCGTCCGTGACCGAAACGTAGTCAACCCGCCCCGAATCCTTCAGCCAGGCATGCTCCGGCCCAATGCCCGGATAATCGAGACCGGCGGAGATGGAGTGGGCTTCGCTGATTTGACCGTCCTCGTTTTGCAGTAAGTAGGTCTTATTGCCATGTAGGACACCAGGGCGTCCAGCAGTCAGGGATGCTGCATGTTGCCCCGTCTCAATACCATGGCCTGCCGCCTCGACCCCAGCCATCGCGACGCTAGAATCATCAAGGAAGGGGTGAAATAGGCCCATGGCATTAGACCCGCCGCCGATGGCGGCAACCAATGTGTCAGGCAGACGTCCTTCAGCCTCGATGATCTGGGTGCGGGTTTCCTCGCCAATCACCGACTGAAAATCGCGCACCATAGTCGGATAAGGATGTGGCCCGGCCACGGTACCGATCAGGTAGTAAGTGTCCTCGATGTTGGTGACCCAATCGCGCATGGCTTCATTCATGGAATCTTTGAGCGTGCCCGAGCCGGCGGTGACCGGCACCACCTCGGCGCCCAAGAGCTTCATGCGAAAGACGTTAGGCGACTGCCGCTCGACATCTGTCTTGCCCATGTAGACTACGCAGGGTAGGCCGAATAAGGCACAAACCGTGGCCGTCGCAACGCCGTGCTGGCCGGCGCCGGTCTCAGCAATTATGCGGGTCTTGCCCATGCGCCGGGCCAGCAAAATCTGTCCAATACAATTGTTAATCTTATGGGCACCAGTATGATTGAGCTCATCCCGCTTAAAATAAACACGCGCGCCGCCAAAATGTTCAGTCAGCCGCGAGGCCAGAAACAGCGGACTAGGGCGCCCGACGTAGTGCTTAAGATAGTGGCGGAATTCGACCTCGAACGCCGGGTCGGCTTTGGCGGCGGCATAGGCCTTCTCGACATCAAGGATCAACGGCATCAGCGTTTCAGCAACGTAGCGTCCGCCGTAGATGCCGAAGTGCCCCGCCTCATCAGGACCGTTCCGATAGCTATTCAACGCTTCCATTTCGGCCTGCTGCCTCACCTCAAAAAGGGTTTCCCACCGACAACCTACACCGCCAGTAATCAAGCCAATAGAGAACATTAGCGGCCCTTGCTACAGGCACCAATGGCAAGGGCCAGGGCGTATCAGAGCCCGGCGGCAACTTCAAGGAATGCCCTGATCTTGTCGGGGTTCTTATCTCCAGAAGAATCTTCCACGCCGGAAGAAATGTCGACCGACCGTACGCCACTAACTCGCACCGCCTCAACTAGATTACCAGTATTAAGCCCACCAGCCAGAAGCCAAGGCTTATGCCATTTCTGGTTATGCAACAACTTCCAGTCAAAGGCCTTTGCATTGCCGCCCGGGCGCGTCGCGCCTTTCGGCGGACTAGCATCGAAAAGTAAATAGTCTGCAACCCGTTCATACTCGTGGGCGAGAACAATATCCTTAGTATCAGCGACGGCCATCGCCTTCATCACAGGAAGACCAAAACGACTACGGATGTCCTCAACCCTCTTTAGGCTTTCTAAGCCATGTAATTGCAGCATGTCGAGCCGCGCCGTAGCCAACAGGGCCTCAAGAAAGGCGTCATCGGCATTGACTACTAGGCCGACCTTAAGCACACCCTCTGGAACACCCCGGGATAGCTCGGCTTGAACGGCAGCCGTGATCGACCGAGGTGACGGCGGAAAGAAGACGAAACCGACCATCGCCGCGCCTCCGTCAATAGCGGCCCCTAGCGATACTGGATCCTTAAGACCACATATTTTGACGGCGATTGACATGCCCAAATCAACCAGCCGCCAGCTCGGCGACAATGGTTCGAGCAGCGTCTGCCGGTTCGGCCGCCGCGGTGATAGGCCGGCCAATGACCAGGTGATCGGCGCCGAGCGCTACAGCGTCGACCGGTGTCATTATCCGCTTCTGGTCTCCGGCCGCTGCCCATGTAGGACGTATTCCAGGCACCACCAACTTGAAATCTGGGCCACAGGCGGCGCGCAGGTCAGCGATCTCGTAAGGCGAACAGACAACGCCATCGAGCCCAGAATCGCGGGCCAATAGGGCAAGGCGCACCACCTGTTCCCGCGTCGAGATGCTAATGCCTATGCTTTTTAGGTCATCGTCATCAAACGATGTCAGCACCGTCACACCGATGACCAGGGGGCGGTCGTTGCCAGCCTGCCGCGCCGCTTCAGCGGCGGCGCGCATCATTACAGCCCCGCCCGCCGCATGCACATTGACGATGCACGGCTTCAAGGAAAGAGAGGCGCGCACCGCCCCGGCCACCGTGTTAGGAATATCGTGAAATTTGAGATCGAGAAATAGAGGGAGCCCTGCTGCCGCACAGACCCGGCGGGCACCCTCCGGGCCATGAGCAGTAAAAAATTCTTTGCCTATCTTAATGCCGCCAACAATACCCGACACCTGGCGGGCAAGAGTTTTGGCAATGACAATATCAAGGGTGTCGATGGCGATGAAAACCCGATCACCGTGCTCTGCCTTGGTCATGGTGGCATCATCCACTGGCATATCGATTGGTCCGGCTGCCGATCTATACGCCCGCGGCATACCGCAATCAAGCAACGCACCTACTTAAATTTACGGAAGATATAAAAGGACCCCCCAATTGGCTCAGGCTGACTGGGTCAGACGTGACAGCGATTTTTCGGCGGGCTTCCCGTCTTCATCACGTTTTGCCTTCATGTGCGCCAATTCTCGCTGAGCTACATCAACTCGGCGCTCAGCGCGGGCCGCTCGCAGCCGCAACCGTCCTGCGATGATCCAATGAATGAGTGCGCCAACAAGAAACCCGAATATAACCGTGGAGAGAACTACTATGAACAACGGTAAGGTTATGGCAAACGGAAGAGGCCACAGGTCAATGGTAACATTTTGGCGGTTAGCAATGGCAAAGAATGCGACAGTGAAGGCCAGCGGAATGAAGATCAACCAAGCGATTAGTTTGCTGATACGATGGCTGCCTATCACTACATCCTCCTGATCGGCATGACGCCAGGTGACCGGATGGTGCCCACGGCGCGAATCGTTACGTCATCTGCCGACGTCTATCATTCCACGGAGCTGCTTTCCCGTTTTGAAGTACGGAATATTCTTGGCGGAAACCTCAACCGTCGAGCCGGTGCGGGGATTGCGTCCAATGCGTGCCCCCCGTTTCTTCACCGAAAAGGCGCCAAAGCCTCGCAATTCCACTCTGTCCCCCCGTGATAACGCCGACGTGATTTCATCGAATATCGTGGTGACGATACGCTCCACATCCCGCTGGAAAAGGTGCGGATTAGCCGCGGCAAGGCGCGCAATAAGATCCGATTTGGTCATGGGCCCACAACCCCCTCGATAGAACCGTCCGGTTCGTATTTCCGACGATTGATTAACGGACACCATTATAACACAAAGCACACTGGAAAATGCTATCCTAACGGATGTTAGG
>CAUZNJ010000215.1:0-4199 GCA_963580965.1 Alphaproteobacteria bacterium
TCGTCAATACCGATGTTATCTCCGCAGAAATGGGCAAGGACGAAGGCTGGGATTTGTTTAACAATCCTGACATGAAGGGTCGCTACGGCATCCTCGCTTATGATAACTGGAACATCATGCATATGTGCATGGGCGCCGGTCTCCATCCGTTCAAGATGAAAAGCGATGCCGAAGTTGCCAGATTCGAGGCAACCGCGCGCGCCTGGATCAATGGCGCCAAGATGATTTCCGATGATATGGTCGGCATCAATCTGGCCTTGATCAACGGCGAAATTGATCTCTATTTCGGCGGCGGCACTTACACCGTTTCTGGAGCACGCCTTGACGGCCTCGACAATCTCTATCATGTCACGCCGAGGAGTGGCCCGGCCGACGGCAAGGGTGGCATCAACTGGATTGAGCTCAATTCGGTGGTCAACAACCCGACACTCCATTCCAAAGCGTTCGATTGGATGGAATATATCCTACAGCCGGATTCTTCTTACTATGTCGGCACCGCCGGCGGCTTCCTGCTGCCTGTTGGCCAATTGTCCGATCCGGCAGTGCTAGCCAAATTCTCCAAGGAAGAGCTTAATTCCTTCCAGTGGGATGAATTCGATTATCGCATCGAACATTCGGTCGAATATGATGTCGTGCCCGATTATAACCGGCTCTATGACATCTACACGGCAGCCTTGAGAGAAAAATCCTAGCTTTCTAACGCCAAAAATTCTGGCGGTTGGGAAAATAGTGATGAGCCGCGCGGGCACCATGTCTGCGCGGCTCTATTCTCGCATAAATCAATCTATTGAATTAGACCACTCTCAAAGTGCGCCGATATTCTTGGCCATTCATAATCACGACTTCATGACCGGGAGCTGAGTATATGGGCGAAGACACCCCCATTCTTCAAATCAAGGGTGTAACCAAGCAGTTCGGCAAACTGTTGGCCGTTAATAATGTGTCACTCGATATTGTCGACGGTGAATTCTTCACAATTGTGGGGCCTTCGGGCAGCGGCAAGACAACCTTACTGCGCATGCTGGCCGGCCTGGAAAAACCAACCGGCGGCGACATCCTGTTGCGTGGCAACCGGGTGAATGATGTCTCCGCCAACAAGCGCCCGACCTGCATGGTGTTTCAATCCCTGGCGCTATTCAATCATCGCACCGTCGGCCAAAACATCGAATTTTCGCAAAAAATGAAGGGCGTCCCGCGTGCCGAGCGGCGCGAGCGCGCCATGGAGTTGATGAAAATCGTCCGCCTGCCGGAAGATTATTACGCCAAGAGCGTAACCAAATGCTCCGGCGGTGAACGCCAGCGCGTGGCCCTGGCCCGCGCCCTTGCCTCCGATCCCGACATCATGTTCTTCGATGAGCCCCTGTCGGCAATCGATTACCAATTGCGCAAGCATCTCGAAGTGGAATTGAAAGATTTACACCGGGAAACCGGCAAGACTTTCATGTACATCACACATTCTCTCGAAGAGGCGATGGTGATGAGTGACCGCATCGGCATTATGCAGGCCGGGCATCTCATCCAGGTCGGCACGCCCGACGAAATCTACACCCAGCCGCTCAATAAATTCGTCTCGGAATTCATGGGTGAAGTGAATACGCTGGCCGTGCGCCGCAGCGCCGACGGCAAATATGATTGCGCTGAGTTGAGCATGCAACTGGCAGCACCGGCTTCTACCGATAGCTCCGAAACTGGCTATTTGGTTGTCCGCCCCGAATCCATGCGCTTTCTCAATGACCCGTCGGAGGCCGACAATCATGTTAAGGGGTCTCTGTTTAACGAATATGGTATGGGCTCTCGGGTGCAATATCATGTGCGCGTCGGCGATACGATGTTGGTCGTGGAAAAGCTACGCGAGCAGGCCTATCAGGGCAATATAGATGATGACGTTATCATCGGCTGGAACGTCAAAGACAGCGTCTTGGTAGGCGACTAACATGGCGACAACTATAGACAAAACGTCGCCGCCGCCGTTGCTGCCGCAACCCACTGCGCTGCAATCCTTCGGCCTTTGGCTGCGCCAACCCGGTTTTCTTACCGCGACACCAATTTTGATTTTCTTCCTTGCCGGCTTTGTCGGCCCGCTGGTGATTGTGCTCGGCTTTAGCTTCCTGCCCGAGCGCACCTTTGGTTTTCATGGCGAATGGACCGTCGAAAATTATGTCCACATCCTCACCGAGAGCTATTACATCTCGTTCCTGTGGTCATTCGGCCTAGCAGCAGCCACCGTGGCGTGCTGCCTACTAATTTCCTATCCGGTGTCCTATGGCTTGGCCAAGGTATTTGGCCGCTGGGCGGCACCGATCATGCTGCTTCTGATCATCCCGCTGTTCGTTTCTGAAAATGTCCGTCTGTTCGGCTGGTATATTTTACTGCTGAAAGGCGGCGGCATTTTTGCCGGGACCGCCAAGGAATTATTTGGTCTGGAAACCGGCACCCTGCTCTATTCAAATGGCACCACCCTCCTCGGCATGGTCTATGTCTATCTGCCCTACACTTTGTTTCCGACCACACTCGGCCTCTCCCTGGTGCCCAAGGATCAAGTTGATGCGGCAGGCGATCTCGGCGCCAATCGCTTTCAGATTTTCCGCGAGATCGAGCTTCCAGTGGCCATGCCCGGCATTCTGATTGGCTCGCTGCTGACCTTTGTGCTCGCTGTCGGCGCCATATCGGAAGCCAAAGTGTTGGGCGGCGCCAATATAGTCGTCATCTCCCACGCCATTCAGCATGAATTTACCTATGCGCAGAATTGGCCGCTTGGGTCCGCGATCTCGATGTTTGCCATCCTCATCACCGGCACCCTGGTGATCTATGTCATGCGCCGTCTCGACCTCGACCGATTGTTGGGGAGGCGCTGACAATGGAAGATCGGAAGAAACGTTGGGTCCATAGCCTGATCGGGGTGTGGACCGGTGTGGTGTTGCTGTTTTTCTTTCTGCCCATCGCCGCCGTCATTGTTTCGTCATTAAGCAAGTCGCGCTATTTCCGCTTCCCGATGAAAGAATGGAGCTTCAAATGGTACGACGAAACCATCAATGCCAACCTGACTGAGAACCTGCACCTTACCTCAGTATATGTTGCCGGCTGCGTGGCTCTTATTGCTTTGGTGCTCGGCTTTTTCGGCGCGCTGGCCTTCGCCCGCTATGATTGGAAAGGGCGCATTTTCTATCAGCGCCTGATCATGCTGCCGATCTTCTTCCCCCAGGCGGTGCTCGGCCTGGCGCTTCTGCTGTGGTTCACCTATATCGGCGTGCTGCCAACCTGGGAGGCGGCGGTTTTTGCCCATCTCGTATGGATTGCGCCGATCGTCACCCTGGTGATCTCGATCCAGGTTTATGGCTTCGATGTCAGCCAGGAGGAAGCGGCCTACGATCTTGGCGCCAATCGCTGGCAGGTCTTTTGGGAGGTTACCCTCCCCGCCCTCGCGCCCGGCCTCTTTTCTGGCGGGCTGTTTGCCTTCCTACTGTCGTGGGGCAATTTCTCGCTCTCGACATATACCACCGGCGCCGACAGCACCGTAACCGAATGGCTCTACACCAAAATGAGCAGCGGCTACACGCCAATGATTCCGACGATGGGCGCATTCTCGGTCTATGGCTCTGTAATCATCCTCTTTGCCGGCTATATATTCCTGATCGCCCATCGGAGGCGCGCCGCGAAACGCCTCTAAGGCAGGGCGCGATAAAACATATCTAATGAGTCTAGTGGTAACCGCGTTATTTCTAATGGTAAGCTAAACGGCAGGATTAGTCGTAAAAGCAACGGGAGACAAAAAATGCCTAGTGAAGTCGAAAGCCGCGCAATCGAGGAATTCCGCAAAACACCAATCGGTCATCACAGCTCCGACCTGCAGGTGATCCTCAACGAATTTCGTGCCCTGCCCATGGAAGACAAGCATTGCCTGATTTGCACCAAAGCCAATCGGGAATGGCAACTCGCCAAAACCTCAGGCGTGCGCGGCAAGCCGGTTAAAGTGCTCAGCAAGAAATTCACCAAGCTCGAAGATGCCGAATGGTATGTCTTCAAGCTGCGCTGGAAGCAGGCACGGGGCGAGACCTTAAGCTAGGGGTCTTCGTGCTAAAACGCTTATCTCTTCACCATAAAACGACGCCCCCTCGCGGGCGGGCGCCTGAACCGGGGCCTGCAATCGCCAGGCCGGCAATCGTCAAGGAATGAAATCATCATGATGAAAATCACCGGCT
>CAUZNJ010000216.1:0-4198 GCA_963580965.1 Alphaproteobacteria bacterium
GCCATTCTGCGCATAAGGTCAAACCCTTCCATGAAAGTAATTGGCTTTATAGTACCGATCGTTTTAAAGGCATCGTGGCCGAATAGCCGGCTTCTACTATGTCTATTTTGGACAAAAATATGATTTGAGGCCCTAAAAAAGCATTTATGAACACGATAGATGGCCCACTTTCACTATTTCTCCATACACCTTTAGTAATAATACTGTGAGATGCGTAATAAATGAATGAATGAATATGCTCCGTATGTCGCCAATCACTTGTGAGGAAATTTAAGGGTCTCAATGTTCCAATTTGTTTCAAATGGGTTCTTTTCGCCACCTCAATTTGCTTGCTATAAATACCCCTTAACCCTAGCTTTCGTGCAAATCGGGGAGTAGCGCAGCCTGGTAGCGCATCTGCTTTGGGAGCAGAGGGTCGGAGGTTCGAATCCTCTCTCCCCGACCACGTTCTCCGTAGTATTAAGATGGCTTCATCATGCCCGACGTCCGAATTTTCCGACCTGCAAAATCGGCCACGCAATCTGGGTATCGCAATACTCGGCGGTGGACACTCCAGTTCGAGCCAGAAGCTGCGAAAAAATTAGACCCACTGATGGGCTGGGCCGGTTCCTCAGATACTCGCGGCCAAATACATATGCCCTTTAACTCCAAGGAAGATGCTGTGGCTTATGCCGACCGTCATGGGCTTAGCTATCAGATCGTCAATCCACATTCACGGCGTATCCGTCCAAAAAGCTATGCTGAAAATTTCCGATTTCAGCGAGTTGAGTAGTACAGTCAGCTTGTCTGAAGACTTATGCGCCCGTAGCTCAGTTGGATAGAGCGCGAGCCTTCTAAGCTTGAGGTCCCAGGTTCGAGCCCTGGCGGGCGCACCAATCAAATAAATGGTATAGGGATTATTTATATAATCATGTTTTAGGAGGTAAACTGGAAGTCAAAATGAGAGGCCGATTACCTCTATTTTTGATCCAGGGCGGTAGTTTTTATGATCTCGGTTTACAGCAAATAATCATGCTCAAAATTTACGATTCGTTGTGTATTGGCTCAACCGATCTACTTTTATTACTCCATCCTAATGATTAAGGTTTTGCAAAAAGAGTTCCGGTCTTGGTTCCTAGAAAAGCTTCTAGCGGGATGTCTTCTTGTTTGAGAAATCCACGACCCGGCAAAGCTCCATCACGCACCATCTCAATAACAGCAACAACTGATGCAGATGTCGTCCAGGCGATAGCTGTTTGCCGCCCGCCTGCAACTTCCACCGGGCGATACCCTCGGACAAACTCCTTACGTTGTAGCCGTCCATCAATTTCACCTTCTGACGATACATGGACATAAACAACATCGTCTTCTACCGGTGGCTTGGCATTGACCAAAATTTCCCCGGCGATATCCCGCTGATCACGCATCAGTAATTCGTGAAAGAAAAAATTCATTAAATCCATATGACCTGGGTAGCGCATGGTCTTGTAATCAATATTTTCGACCTGGCCCAAGTAGGTGTCGCACATGGTGCCGAGGCCTCCAGATGTCGTAAATGCTTCCAATTTGACGCCGTCAATATAAAGCGTTTCGTGCCATTCCATCGGAGAGACCCACTTACGCACACCGCCTTCGATGACCTCGCAATCGTTGAGGTATTCGTTGACCACGCCTTCTGGTGACCAATTGAAGGCATAACCTAGCGCCCCGGTTGGGTTTTGTGGCAATGCACCAACCCGCATGCGGATTGACCGGCAATTATCAAAGGCTGAAGCATGCAAGGCTCCGACAATGCCAACGAAACCCGGTGCCAACCCACATTGCGGTGCCATTAAACCTTTAGAACTAGCGGCGAGTTCGATGATTGCCTTGGTCGTTGGCACGTCTTCGGTTAGGTCAAAATAGTGGATGCCAGCTTTATGCGCGGCAGTCGCTACTCCGACATTCAAATGATAGGGCAGACACGACAATACGGCTTCAAAATCTCCAAATTCCAAAGCAAGTACATCAGCAGCACTCAAATCAGCATTTTTGACAGTAAATGGCAGGTCTTCGTTGGACGTATTGGCGTCATAACCAGTTACTATGAAGCCGGTTTCATGAAGCAGTTTAGCCGCCAATTTACCAACATTACCGAGCCCCAATACTGCAATATTTGAGAATAACATGATAATCTCCCATCAGATATCAAACTTGATGCCCTGCGCTAACGGCAGATCACGCGAATAGTTAATGGTATTGGTCTGTCGGCGCATATAACCCTTCCAGGCATCTGATCCCGATTCGCGGCCTCCACCGGTTTCTTTCTCGCCACCAAAAGCCCCGCCGATTTCAGCGCCGGACGGCCCGATGTTGACATTGGCGATGCCACAATCTGAACCTGTGGCCGACAGGAATTTTTCTGTCTCGCGCACATCAGTCGAGAAAATGCACGATGATAAACCTTGTGGCACGCCGTTCTGAAGGGCGATCGCCTCATCAAGGTCGCGATATTTCATCACGTAAAGAATAGGCGCGAAGGTTTCATATCGGACAATTGCCGTCTGGCCAGACATTTCGGCAATTGCCGGCTTGACGTAATAGCCATCCGGGTAATCCTTTGCCAGCACTCGACCGCCACCGTGTATTTGTCCACCATCGGCCCTGACTTGTTCAAGAGCGTGCTCCATTTCCCTGAACGCATCGGCATCTATTAGCGGACCAACAAGCGTATTTTCGTCCAGGGGATCACCAATGCGCAAATCATCGTAAGCCGACCTGAGACGAGAAATAAGTTGATCATAGATGTCTTCGTGGACAATCAAACGCCTGAGCGTCGTGCAACGTTGACCGGCGGTGCCCACAGCGGAAAATACGATGGCACGCAAGGCCATTTCCAAATCTGCGGACGGAGCAGCAATCATTGCGTTATTGCCCCCCAATTCCAGAATGCATCGACCAAACCGTTCGGAAAGCTTTTGTCCGACGGCATGCCCCATGCGGGTCGATCCTGTAGCGGACACAATGGCAACGTTGGGACTGGTTGTCAGAACTTCACCGGCGTCACCTTCGCCAATGATGGTCTGAATCAATCCCGCCGGTGCATCACCGAACTTCTCTATGGCCCGCTCACATATTTTCTGGGTAGCAAGTGCCGTTAGAGGTGTTTTTTCCGATGGCTTCCATATCACCGGATTTCCACAGACTAAGGCCAGAGCAGCATTCCAGCACCAAGGGGCGACTGGAAAATTGAACGCTGTGATGACGCCACACACACCCATTGGATGCCAAGTTTCACGCATGGAATGACCCGGACGCTCCGACGCAATTGTCAGACCAAAAAGCTGACGGGATTGACCAACGGCAAGATCGCAAATGTCGATCATTTCTTGAACTTCGCCAAGGCCTTCCTGATAAATTTTTCCGCATTCAAGCGTAACCAAGCGACCCAGGTTTTTTTTCTCAGCACGTAATTCTTCACCAATCAAACGAACCAGTTCGCCGCGCCGAGGAGCAGGTACCGTACGCCAAACCACAAATGCAAGGGCGGCGGTGTCGATCATTTCTTCAACATTCTCTTTCGAATGAATATGAAGTCTGGCCACAACGGACCCATCAATCGGTGTTTGCACAGAAAGTGGCCCACCAACAAGCTCTGGACCACTCAGTCCTGCAGCAGTTATCACATTAGAATAGGGCATCGGCGCTCTCCATCGTTAATATCGGTCCTATTAAACCGCCAAAATTATTAAAAATTAATAGATAATTTAGCTTAATCTTATCTAGTATGTGAATTATTAACTATGTTATTAGAGATAATGACTAATAATGGAAAAGACGAACAGCTCATTGGGTTGCTTCGTGAAAATGCACGGTTGTCCGTATCTGACCTTGCCCGTCGTCTTAATGTGTCGAGAACCGCTGCTCAGGTGAGATTAGAAAAGCTGGAACGCAGCGGTGTGATCGCCGGATATACAGTGCGCTTGTCAGAACAGTCTTTAGCCAACCGGGTTAGCGCCCTGGTGATGATCAAGTCGTCGCCGTCGAACCGATTTGCTGTTGAAAAAATACTTTCTAAATTTTCTAACCTTACAACGCTCTATTCGATTAGCGGCGCATTCGATCTAGTCGCTGAAATATCGACCAGTTCAGTTGGGGAACTCGACATAGCCATCGATCGAATTGGCGCGCTGGATGGCGTTGACGATACGTTGTCGTCAGTCATTCTTTCAACCAAGAT
>CAUZNJ010000217.1:0-4179 GCA_963580965.1 Alphaproteobacteria bacterium
TACCGCCACCGCTCTTTGGCAGTTTAACTGCGTAGAGCGAGGTGTACTTGGGCGGAATATACTGATTGGTATGATCTGTGTGCCAGCGCAGCCCAACCTTGATCCGGTTGCCTTTGCTGTCCTGGTTGCGGTTGGAGATCGTCCGCAACATTGGCGCGCCGGGAACCGAGAACTGCGGGCTGTCCTGCTCCATTGGTTCGCCAAACAGCATCATAGCGTTGAAATACTGTTCCGGCTTGAATTTTTGATCGCGGATAACCAATGCAACGTGATCCACGAGGGCGCGGTTGAGAAGATAGCGGGTTTCCGCATCGATGGGCTTGCGTAGGTCGAGGCCAATAACCTCGGCACCGATTTTCTCCTTGAGCTTGCGGATTTTCATCTTCGGCTTTGCAGAGATTTTGCTTTTAGCTTTGACGGGCGCCTTGCCCAATACCTTGGTCGCTGATTTTTCTGCTACAAGTTGCATGGCGATCGCTCCTGAGGGTCGGAGGACAGAGAACCCGTCCGGAGGCCGGTCACCCCGGACGGATTGAAGTCCTGTTAGTTTTTTCTACTACTTAAAGTGCCACTCTGCGATCCGCAGTTCGGCGTTTGACGTAACGTCGGGAACGAAGTCGATGCGTGGGTTCACTCGGGTAAATCCGACCATGTGATACATGAACACGGACGTCACCAAGTCCTCGTACTGATGGCGGAAGAGTTCCTTGTAACCATCAATACGTTCCTGACCACCCAACTTTTGTGTGTTGAGTATTTTTTTGTCGAATTCAGGATCGCACATTGCCGATGTATTGCCGGCGCAGCTGAACTTGAAATAGACGCTAAATACAGGATCGCCGAAGTTATTGTCGTGCGAGCTCTGAATCAGCGTTGGCGGCCGCGGCGATGGATGGGGCTTATTGTTCCAATGCGAGTACGTGCCCGGCTCAACCGTCAACATTTTCACGTTGAAGCCGACGTCGCGCAACATCAGGTAGTAAGCGTCCATCAATTCGCTGGCATTAGGAAAGTGAGGTGGATAGCTTATTAACTGTATTTCGGTATCAACCGGCACACCGTCTGCTTTGGCTTCTGCAAGCAGCTTCTTTGCCATTACTGGGTCGAAGGGGATGGCTTTCTTATCGAGTTCGTGATTATGGCCCGGAATGGACGGCATAACGATCTGGGTTGCCTGCAGTGCAGAGCTGGGCAGAATTGTGCCGATCATTCCTTTTCGGTCGAGCGCGTAGTTTAGGGCCTTGCGGACACGTATGTCATCCAATGGCGGAATCTGTGAATCGACGCGCAGGAACGTCGTTTCCGAGTTCAGATAGCTGTAATCCGTCTTTGGATTGTTCGCGTCCTGCTCGGAGATAACGATGGCGACATCGGCTTCGCCCAACTCCGCCATTGACGCGCGAACGGTGGATTCAGACCGGAAGATGTAGCTGGCGCCGGTAGCCTCCGGCTTTGCGCCCCAGTAATCTTCGTTGCGGGCCAATTTGATTTCCTGACCCTTGGCCCAACTATCAAACTTATACGGGCCCGTGCCGACAGGAGCCAGCGACGGCGACGTCATGGATTCATTGGGTCCTACAATCGCCAAGGCGGCAAGACGCATCGGCATGATTGGTGCCGGGGGAGTTGTATGGATGTTAATCGTATCGTCATCGACCACACTGATCGTGACCTTCAGGCTGCCGAAGAACTTCCCGCGGTCGCCACAGACAATTTCCTTGTTGTTGATGGTCCGGTCCATTGACCGCTTCAGAGTAGTGGCGTTGAAGGGAGAACCATCGTGAAACTTCACGCCGTGACGTAGATGGATCCGCCAATTCGACACATCAGCGAGTTCCCAAGATGTCGCCAGATGTGGCTTCAGGGAACCGTCAGAGGGTGTTTTCCAGACCAGCGTTTCGACGATGTTCTGTTTGACGACGCGTCCCTGAAATGCCCGGCTAGATTGGCAGCCCTCAAGGTCGGGTGGCTCGGCCGGCATGACAATCGTGATGTGCTTATCTTCTGACTGCGCCTGGGCGCTGCCCGGCATTGTCGCGGCAACGGCAATCAAGACCGTGGCTACTGTGGGCGCCAGATAAGGGCGAATGGCCGAATATTTCAGCATTTTTAGCTCCTTTCTTGTTAACCAAAGTGAACAGAATGAAGAACTTCTCGCTACTTGCCGGACGTTTGTTAGAAGACCCAGAATATTGATTAACGTTATCCACCTTTAGGGTTGCGATAACAGCACCATTCTGTCACAAATTATGGTAATCTCTTAGGCTATAAATTTTATACTTAGCCTAATATTAGCTCATGCAAACAACTGATTATAATTCAGATATTAGCTCAAGTATAGCTCTGAATATTATCAGGTCATGTACCCGCGCTTCTAACGCGGTGACTTCTCCATGCTTTGCCTAGAAGATGAGGTTACGTCCGAGATGGACAGCAAGCGCATCCAGTGGGGGGTCGGCGACATATCCGAGCGGTATCAACCTTTGACCCTTTATGACGATGCCTACCAGGTAGATTTTGAGAAGTTTATGAGGCCGTGAAGGATAAAATCGACAATATCCAACGCTATCTCGTCACCGCAACTGAGGCGGTCTCATTCTCCATTACGGCGCTCGAGCCTCTCTCTGGTGGCGCCATCCAGGAAAACTGGCGCTTGGAGGCGGACGTGATCGGTGGTCCCCATGCCGGGCGCCTAGTTGCGGTCCTGCGGACCGACGCGCCCTCTGTAGTTGCGGAAAGTAGAGGACGGGCTGAGGAGTTCGCATTATTGCGGGCGGCCTTTGCGGCGGGCGTGATAGTACCAGAACCCCTATGGTTGGCGGCTGATCCGGCAATTGCCGGCAAGCCCTTCTTTGTCATGCGCCACCTACTGGGGGTGGCGGACCGATTTCGTATCGTCAAGGATATGTCCCTTGCTCCCGACCGCCCGGCTTTGGTCCGTGATCTCGCTACGCAGATGGCACGTATCCACGCCATTCGCCCTCCGATATCCGGCTTAGAATTTCTACCCGAGCCGTCGCCGTCACCGGCTATTTTCTGGGTTGCACGCTACCGTGCCTTTCTCGATAGCCTAGATTGGCCTTTCCCAGGTCTGGAATGGGCTTTGCGCTGGCTTGAATTGAACGCGCCTGCAGCGCCGGTCTCCGGCGTCGCGCTGTGCCATAACGATTTCCGCACGGGCAACTATTTAGTGGACGGTAGCGGTCTAACTGCTGTTCTAGACTGGGAATTTGCCGGTTGGGGTGATCCGATGGCCGATATCGGTTGGTTTTGTGCCCGCTGCTGGCGGGCAGGGAAAGATGAGATGGAAGCTGGCGGCATTGGCATTCGGGAGGATTTTTATGCTGCGTACGAGGCCGCCTCGGGCTGCCGTATTGATGGCGGTGCGGTCGTTTATTGGGAGGTCATGGCCCATCTCCGTTGGGCGGTCATTGCTGCCCAACAGGCCGCAAGACACATCGATGGTGGGCAGGTGTCTTTGGAATTGGCTCTGATTGGCCACGTAGTGCCCGAATTAGAATTAGAGATTCTGCGCATGACGGAGCCAGACTGATGCGCGACCGCCCGGAGATTATAGACCTGCTTATTGTTGCCCGGCGGCTGCTGCGCGCGGAACTTGTCCCTCTCCTGCCACCTGAGCAGCGCCTTGATGGCTTGATGATCGCCAATGCGATTGCCATTGCTATCCGACAGTTGGCAACCGAAAACGGCCCCCTAGACGAGGAGCGCTATTCCCTACAGGCACTGTTAGGCAGCGATAGTCAGGACTTGCTCAAACTTAATCGTGAATTGGCGCGGCGTATCCGGACGGGTGCTGTCGGCATTGGGGCGGCCGATGCGGACCACGTCCATTTGCATCTAACCCGTGTTGCTGCTGACCGGGTGGCCGAAAGCAATCCTCGCGCGCTGTGCGCTCGGCGTTGATACCTCTGAAATTGGCTATTCAACTGGTTTCTAATGACTAAATATTCTCTTCATTAGGTTAGTCGTCCGTGTGACCAGGTTAGCATGGTTCATGGCTAGGCCGGCGAAAAGAAAAGCAATGGGGAGTATTTGATAGCGCAATGGAGGGAACTCCGGTGGGTGCGCAGCGGACTAGCAGGGAGTGGCAATGGCGTGCTCTAATGCATGCTGAGGTCGATGCCGCCGATTGCTCGATGCTGTCTGCACCCATGATTA
>CAUZNJ010000218.1:0-4174 GCA_963580965.1 Alphaproteobacteria bacterium
GCCGACTAGCGGGCGCTGCCATTGATACGTTCGAAGAAGAGCCAGTAGACCCGGAACACCCCCTGCTGAAAATGGATAATGTCGTGATGTCGCCACATGTCGCCGGGCAGGCGCAGGAGGTCTTGCGTAATTCATCCCTGGCGGGCGCTGAGGCCATCACACGCGAGCTCAGGGGCGAGCGCCCTGACCATATTATTAATCCCGAGGCCTTCAAAAACCGATAAGCAATTACAGAAGCTTTTCCAGCCTACGCGACGCCGCTATTATATATCTGCGCCCGGTGCCAAAAGCAGTCGTGGCGGGCCGACGTGGCCATAATCAAATGCAAACCATCGGGGAAACGTTATGTCAGACCGCCCACTCGTCATTGCCGTCGATCTCCTCATCCAGCCCATCGGCATTGAATTGCTCAAGGAGAAATTTGAGGTCATGCACCTACCGTACGAAGTGACGGTTGATGAAGTTCTCGAAAAGGGGCAGGAGTGCCAGGCGATATTCGCCCGCCGCTGGATTAATCCGGCCGAACTGTTCAATGGCCTGCCGAAGCTGAAGATCCTCGTTCGCCATGGCGTTGGTTACGATGCCGTCGATATGAAGGCCGCAACAGCTAACGGCGTCGCAGTTTGTAATAATCCGCAAAATTCCATCACCGTAGCTGAGCATGCTTGGGCTCTCCTGATGGCCTCGACCCGGCGCGTTACCGAAGCTAACGCCTCAATGCAGCGTGGCGAATGGGATCAGCCGGGCCATAAGGGCATGGAGCTTCATGGCAAGACCATCGGCATCATCGGCCTTGGTCGTATTGGCTCGCTGGTCTCAAAGATGGCCAAGGGATTTAACATGACCGTGATTGCCCATGACCCATACGTCCAGGACAACCGATTTTCGGAACTGGGAATCGAGCGCGTCTCCCGCGAAGACCTTATCGAGCGGTCCGATATCATTACCTTACATTGCTTCCTATCGGACGAGACAAAGGGAATGATCAATGCGGAGGCCTTCGCGGCGATGAAGGACAAGGCCGTATTTATTAACTGTTCACGTGGCCCTGTGATCGATGAGCCGGCAATGATTGCCGCTTTAAAGAGTGGCAAGCTGCGCTGCGCGGCGATTGACACAATGGAAGTAGAGCCGTTGCCGGCGGAGAATGATCTGCGCGGCGTGCCAAATCTGATCATGTCGCCGCACATTGCCGGTTTTGGCGAGGAAGTCGGGATGCGATCATCCGAAGCCGGCGCCCGGACAATTATCGAAGAACTCGAGGGCCGGCGTCCGCCGCATCTCCTCAATCCGGAAGCCTACGAGAACCGCTGATCAATCGTGCAATGGGGTCGCGCCTTAAGCGCGACCCTCATTCGCGGTGGCCATCACGGCCTAAAGAAGAACGTCGCAACCTTCCTCGTAGTTCCGTATCCATGGAGTCAATATCGCCAAGGATCATCAGTGATCGCCAAAAGTGGTCACCGTTGATCCGTATAGCAACTGAACCGCATTGTTTGTAATTGGGCATTGCCCTGGCAAGTGCCACAGCGGCCATGCTGGTTTCTGCCCCAAAATTTTTCCTACGATTTTGATCTAAAGAATGAATAAATTTTCTTCCAAGGGACGCATTGCCAGCGTTGGCGAATGTATGCTTGAACTCAGTGGAAAACGTCATGGGTGGCTGCGCTTCGGCTATGGTGGCGACACTTTGAACACCGCTGTTTATATGGCCCGCCTAGGTGCTGAAGTCGATTATGTAACAGCCTTAGGCGATGACTGCCTGAGTGACGAGATGGTTGCCGGTTGGCGAGATGAGGGTATAGGTACCGATCTTGTTAGCCGTGTTTCCGGGTATCTTCCAGGCATCTACGTAATACGGATTGATGACGTTGGCGAACGGACATTCTTCCATTGGCGGGAAATGGCGGCCGCCCGTCAGCTTCTTGAAGGTGTAACGGGCGAAGGTGTTGCTCGGCTGCTTGATGGCTACGATGCCCTTTACGTAACCGGAGTCACCTTGGCAATTCTCCATCCGAAGGGTCGGGAACGCTTGTTCGCTGCCATGGGCCGCGCCCATGCTGCTGGACGCTTGGTTGCGTTCGACAGCAACTACCGGCCGCGTCTGTGGCCAGACCAGGGTGTTGCACGCGAAGCGTTTCGCCGGGCCTACACGGTCTCGACTATCGTGCTGCCATCACTTGATGACGAAATTGCTTTATTCGGAGATACCAATGCGGCGACTTGCGTTGCGCGAATTATTACCCATGGGCCCGAGGAAGTAGTGGTAAAAGACGGACCGCGCGGCTGCCTTCTGAGCACGTCGGACGGGCTGTTTGCAATGCCGTGCTTAAATGTCGTGACGCCCGTGGATACGACGGCGGCAGGTGATGGCTTTAACGCGGCTTATTTATGGGCCAGGATGCGCGGACTGGCGCCGCGCTTGGCAGCCGAGGCGGGGCACCGTTTGGCGAGGTCCGTTGTTTTAGGGGTAGGCGCGGTAATCGATATAGATGCCATGCCTGACATGACGGATTTTATGTGCAAGGAAGCATGATGGGGCGGTACTTCGTGAATTGACAATAACAAACGAATTTCGGGGAGGAAGACCAGGATGAGCGATAAGAAAACCGGTATGTACAAGGGTCTAACTTCCTATGGCGATGCCGGATTTTCGGTCTTTCTGCGCAAGGCCTTTATTAAGGCAATGGGATATACGGACGATGCACTGGAACGGCCAATCGTTGGCATTACGGATACGTTTAGTGGCTACAACGCTTGCCATCGCAACGTTCCTGAGCTGATTGAAGCGGTGAAGCGGGGCGTTATGCTTGCCGGGGGATTGCCAATCGATTTCCCGATTATCTCGGTGCACGAATCCTTCTCCCATCCGACTAGTATGTTTCTTCGCAACCAGATGGCCATCGACACCGAAGAGATGGTCCGCGCTCAGCCGATGGATTCGGTAGTTCTGATCGGCGGTTGCGATAAGACTGTACCTGCTCTTTTAATGGGCGCGGCTAGCGCCAACGTGCCAGCGATCATGCTACTGACTGGACCGATGATGGCCGGCAGTCATCGCGGTACGCGGCTTGGCGCCTGTACCGATTGCCGCCGTTTCTGGGCGGCCTACCGCGCTGAGGAAATAGATGAGGAGGAATTGTGGCAGGCTAATGCGGAGCTGTGCCCGACCGCTGGAACCTGCATGGTGATGGGTACAGCCAGTACAATGGCCTGCATGTCTGAGGCTCTTGGCATGACCCTTCCCGGGGGTGCAGCGGTGCCGGCGGTTGCTGCCGAAAAGCTACGCCATGCGGAGATGAGCGGCACGCGCGCCGTGGCTCTGGCCAAGGAAGGCCTAACCCCTGATAAAATCATGACACCGGCAGCGTTTGAAAATTCGCTGCGTATGTTGCTGGCGATTGGTGGGTCGACCAACGCTATCGTTCACATAGCTGCGGTAGCTGGCCGCCTGGGTTACCGCCTTGACCTCGACGGCTTCGATAAAATGGGACGTGACACACCGATGTTGGTCGACCTCAAGCCATCTGGCGAAGGCTATATGGAGGATCTTTATCGAGCCGGGGGCGCGGCAGCGGTCATGCGCGAACTTAAGGGGCAGCTCAACCTCGACTGCCTAACGATCAACGGTCATACCTTGGGCGAGAACCTTGATGCTGCGCCGCCGCCGTGGCCTCAGAATGTTGTGCGTACCATGAAAAACCCGATCCATTCGGGTGGAGCCATGGCCGTGCTGCGTGGCAACCTGGCGCCGGATGGGGCCATCGTGAAGCCCTCCGCGGCATCTGAAGCACTGATGAGCCATACGGGAAGGGCCGTGGTCTTCGATAATCTCGATGACCTTGCTGCACGCATCGACAGTGATGACCTGGACGTACAGGCCGAAGATATCCTGGTGCTGCGTGGCGCGGGCCCTCTCGGCGCACCAGGCATGCCTGAAGCCGGTTATATCCCTATTCCCAAGAAACTTGCGCGCCAAGGGGTTAAGGACATGGTGCGTATCTCGGATGCCCGTATGAGCGGCACTGCCTTCGGCACCATCGTCCTGCACATCGCCCCAGAGAGCGCTGCGGGTGGTCCCTTGCGTTTGGTAGAGACAGGCGATCAGATATGCCTAGATGTGCCGAACCGGCGGCTGGAACTGCTAGTTGAAGATGCCACTCTGGCTCAGCGC
>CAUZNJ010000219.1:0-4169 GCA_963580965.1 Alphaproteobacteria bacterium
CCGCACCACCGCGGCCGGTGCTGGCCAAGGTCACCAATGACATGCAAGCGCTCGCATCTAGTGGTGACTATGACGGGGTGATCTGGACCCAGGGCAGCCCGCAGGTGGAAGACACCATTTACTGGTTCAATCTGCTCATCGATACGACGAGGCCGATCTGCGGCAACGCAGCCCAGCGTCCGCAAGGCCAGATCAGCAATGATGGGCCGAAGAACATAGTAGATTCTATCAATTTCATCGCGTCCGGTATCTGGGCCGATGCCGAGGGCCGCAACCGTTGCGGCACCATTTTAATCCAAGAACAGCAATTCTTTGCGGCGCGAGAGGTCGCCAAGGTCGACGCACGACCGGGCGGCTATGTCGCGACCGGTGGGCACGGCGGCATCATCGGCCAGGTCAGCCACACCGGCCGGCAGGTACTAACCTATGTCCCAGTCTACAAACACACCTATCTGTCGGACGTGAATATTTCCCGCCTTCCCGATAAGGTTAGGGCCGCTCGCATGGGTGCACGTGGCATCGAAACCGTTGATGTGACAGTCAAGGATGCGGATGGACAGCTGCAGGCAGACGCCATTCCAGTAGTATCGATCTCCAAGGATGGCAGCTATAGCGGGATCGAGGTCGGCGATGACCCATCTCTCGAGATCGACCTCATCGCCTCGATCAATCATAAACTCAGCATGGGCCGCCTGACGGGATTTATCCTTGAAGGCCTAACCCCTTACGGAACCAACCCGTCGCGGGCTCGCCACAAACTACTGCTCAAGGCCGCTTTTAGTGGCATTCCGGTTGCTAAGGTTGGCCGCGGCACACCGGAAGGATTCGCCGATCCCAACGAATTCCAAATTGCTGCATCCAATCTTACGGCGACAAAGGCGCGGCTTCTGCTGATGGCTTGCCTGTTAAGATTAGGTAGCCTGCCCGCTGCAAAAGATCCAGAACATCCTACTGAAGACGAGCTAAACGCCACCCGATCGGCCGTAGCGGCTTACCAGGAAATCTTTGATACCCATTGAGCCACGACCAAACGGCACGTTCAGTTTATTCACGGCGAGGAGATACATTCAGCAATTGGTCAATTGTAGTTTCGATACCGTCGGCACCAAACAGTGCAATCCACGACGTTGCTACAATCGTCCGCGTATTACCCTGAACAGATATTCATCTTAGGCTAAAGATCAATAAAATCGCTGCTCAAAGACACGTCTCTTTTAACGTCGTCGAAATTCAGCTGTGAATCCCGCCCGCAAGGAGCGCCGGCAAGTCTTGCATGTCAATAAAGACAATAGCGCCCTCATTTGCTAAGCTCTGGGGAGATAAAATTCAGCATAGCCAAATACCGTCACCCCGGCTGCGATGCCGGCCCGGACAGCCATTCTGCTTGCTGCCTTTCCCATTTTCTCCACCGCATATAGAAATACCTTAGGATAGGGTTTGGTTTGCTACCCTTTGCCCGATAGACCAATGTGCCGGGTTCCCTACCATTGCGCTGAACGGGTTCCTCCCGGAACGAAATGGCTGTTTCAGCACCCACAACCTATGATTTTAGCTTGCAGCATCGTGTTTTCCGACCAATCGGCGAATCAAGCGCCCATCGATAAACAAAAGTCCTGTGCCGATGATAAAGGCGCCGAGAATTTCTTTTGATTGAATAGCTTCAGCGAGAAACACATTGCCCAGAATTATTGCTGTTATCGGGATCAACAAAGTAACCAACATGACATTGCCTGCCCCAGCACGGACTAAGATTTTGAAAAAGACGATATACGCCATAGCCGTTCCAAAAACAGCGAGCGCCACCAAGGACAGTATTGTCTTCTGGCTTGGTATGGTTAGCGTCCACGGTTTATCAACGAAATAAACCATCACGCCGATAATCAATGTCGAACACATTAATTGTAACGTCGCAGATTTCATTGGAGGAACATCGGCGAGGAACCTGCGTCCCCAAAGCGTCGCAAAGCCATAGCTAAGTGCCGCGCCCAAACACAGGGCGATCCCAACTGTCTGACTGCCCGATGCTGACCCTTCCAGCCCATGCAACACAGTAACGCCAACTAAACCGAGAAGCAGACCAACGAACCGGAAAGCGCTCAAGCGTTCTTCACGGAAGCTGGCCATTACGACAACCGCAAACAATGGCGTAATAGCGTTGATGATGGAGGATAAGCCCACGGTTATCTGGGTCTGAGCGGCGAAGATAAGGCCGAACGGAATTGCGTTATTCAATAGACCCATGCCAAAAAATGGAAGCCAACCGGAAAGCGTTTTTGGCAACGAATGACCCAAATACCAAAACACCGGCAACAAGGCTACTGCCGCTAATGAGACACGGGCAAATACGACGGTCAGAGGCGGTAACTCCCTCACGGCAACGCCCGCAAAGAAGTAGGAGCCACCCCAAAGAACCGAAAGGAGGACCAACATCCCCCAGTCCTGCCCATCCATGGTTTTTGAAAATCCCATTTTATGACTATTCCCATAGGCAGAATTGTAGGCATCCACGACGTTGGCAAAGTTGTCGAGGTAAGCGCTCGATGCCAGATTCTCCAGGTTGACACTAGCGCCAGGTGCAGTAAGGCTCCGGACGAGCCATTTCGATGGCCCATGATTTTGGCAACCTAATGTTTTTCGTGTATGGAGAAACGATATTATGAGTGATGGACTCTATGCTGGCGATGTAAGCCCTGAAGAAGCTTGGAACATCTTGGCGAAGGAGCCGGAGGCGGTTCTCGTTGACTGCCGCACGGATGCGGAATGGAATTTCGTCGGCGTTCCCGACCTCTATAGTCTCGGAAAGCAAGTCGCCTTGATCCCATGGCAGGTATTTCCAACCATGGCGCACAACAGCAAATTTGTTGACCAAGTGGCCGCTCAAGGCGCCAAGGCTGATGCTACAGTATTGTTTCTCTGCCGCTCCGGCGCCCGGTCGCGAAATGCTGCCATGGCCTTGACTGCTGCTGGATTCCACCTCGCCTATAATGTTAGCGACGGCTTTGAGGGCCCACACAACGGCGATCGACAACGAGGGAAGACCGCGGGATGGAAAGCCGACGGCCTGCCCTGGAAGCAAGGCTAAAGCAGACCCCCCGCCCCCAAACTCACTGACGGACACCGCTAAATCTTTCGGACTTCAGAAGGTTAGGTCAGGGCGACCGTCAACGCCTGATCTAAGTCCTCAATGACGTCCACCAGGTCCTCGAGGCCAACAGATAAACGCACGAAGCCATCGGTGATACCAAGATGAATCCGCTCGTCAGCCGTAAGGCGCTGGTGTGTCGTGGTCGCCGGATGGGTAATCAAGCTCTTGGAATCGCCTAAATTATTAGAAATATCAACCAATTGAAGTGCATTAAGGAAAAGAAAGGCAGCGTCCCGCCCACCCGACAATTCAAAGGCAACCATCGTTCCAAAGCCATCCATCTGCTCCTTAGCTAAGGCATGCTGGGGATGGCTTTCCAGGCCTGGGTATACTGTGCGATCAACCCCGGTTCGATTAGCCAAGAATCGTGCCACTTTGTCAGCATTGGAGCAGTGCTGGCGAACGCGCAATTCCAGAGTTTCGAGGCTTTTCAACACCAGCCAAGCGTTAAACGGGCTCATCGCGGGGCCAGTATGGCGGTAGATTGGCGTTAGATCATCATCGATGTATGACTTATCATTTGTTAGGATAGCCCCACCCATAGACCGCCCCTGACCGTCCATATGCTTGGTCGTCGAATAAACAACGACATCAGCGCCTAGCTGTAACGGCTTCTGCAGGATAGGTGTGGCAAAGACATTATCGACGACGACACGCGCGCCAGCTCTATGGGCGAGATCGCATACTGTCTTCAGATCAATAATCTCGAGCCCGGGGTTGGACGGGGATTCCAGGAATACCACCTTGGCCGGTTTGGCCAGGGCCCGTTCCCATTGGCCAATATCGACGCCATCCACTTGTTCCGTTTCTATGCCCCAGCGCGGCAGCAATTCCGTGATGATGATATGGCATGAACCAAACAAGGCTCGAGATGCCACAATACGATCACCTTTTTGCAGCTGGCAGATCAACGAAGAAAAAACAGCCGCCATGCCACTTGCTGTACCGCGGCAATACGCTGCCCCTTCCAGAAGGCAAAGACGCTCTTCCAGCATCGCAACGGTGGGATTAGCGTAGCGGGAAT
>CAUZNJ010000220.1:0-4138 GCA_963580965.1 Alphaproteobacteria bacterium
GCACCCGTCTCCTAACCCCGAGGAAAACCGGCTCCGTCAGAATATTCTTATTTGGGGTTAAAGCGCTATGGCGACGGACGGGGCTATGTTTTAGGTGTCGCCCGGAACCGGGCGAGTTACGGCTTTACCGGCGGTGGTCCAATTGCGCTTGAGGGACTCAGATGCCGAGCTGCCGGCATAAACATTTTTTGTTGCTTCGATCAGGTGGATGCCGGAAAAGTGGGAGAACCAGCGCTGACCAAAGCCTTCGATGGCCTGAGCGGATGACAGAATTACGCGTGTGCTTACCGGCGGCACGAAGAGGGCCGGTCGTGATTGGACTGGAGTGAATAGGGTCTCGCGTAGTAAACGGGAAAGCTGGCTTGGCGAGTATGGCAAGCCGTGGCCAAATGGAGTGTGCTCAAGCCGCGCCCAGATGCCGCGCCGGTTTGGCACGACGACGAGCAAACGGCCGCTTCCGGATAGCACGCGCCACGCTTCGCGCATCAACGGACGCACCTGCTCGGTGAATTCCACAGCGTGGACCAACAGCAAACGGTCGATGGATAGATCGGGGAATGGCAGCTCCACCTCCTCTGTTAGCGCCGTCAGGCTAAGGCCCTCTCTGCTGGGCCAGTGCAATACGCCTTGGGGGGCTGGCATGGCCGATAAAACCCGTTCGGCCTTGTCACGAAACATGCCGAGGTATGGCGTGGCATAGCCCATTCCGAGCACAGACTGACCCGTGACATCGGGCCAGATAGTGCGAATTCCCCGACGAATCATCAGCCGGGCCACCCGGCCCTGGCCGGTGGTGTAGAACTCACGAAGGCTGACGGCATTTATCCACATATTGATTCGATTCTAGCACCTGATGCCGGATCATCGGCTATGACATGTGTGGGTGAGGGGTCCATTTAAGTGGTAGCATGGGGAAGGACAAAAGCAGGTATGGCATCTATGCTCGTGCAAATTTTTTTGCTTCAAGAAGGAATGCGGGCATGGAATATCGTAATCTCGGCGCTAGCGGCCTAAAGGTATCGCCCTTGTGCCTGGGTGCAATGATGTTTGGCGGGCGCACCAACGAGGCGGAAACCCAATACATTATTTCCCGAGCTGCCGAACAGGGCGTCAACTTTATCGATTCGGCGGACGCTTATAATGGTGGCGAATCCGAGGCTGCAGTTGGTCGCGCCATCCGCCAGCGCCGCGACTGGTGGGTGCTGGCGACCAAGCTGGCCAACCCGACGGGGGAGGGTCCGAATGACATCGGGTTGTCGCGGAGGTGGGTCTTTACGGCCTGTGAAAATAGCCTCAAGCGTTTGGGGGCGGATCATATCGACGTCTATTACTTGCACAAGGAAGACCATAAGACCCCGTTGGAGGAAACTGTCCGCGCTATGGGCGATCTGATTACCCAGGGCAAGGTCCGTTATTTTGGTGTCAGCAATTACCGTTCTTGGCGTATCGCTGAGATTTGTAATCTCTGCGACAGTTTGGGAGTGCCTCGCCCGATTGTTAGTCAGCCGCTATACAATATCCTTAACCGACAGGTGGAAACCGAACATCTTCCAGCCTGCGATTACTTCGGGCTTGGTGTGTTCCCTTATAGTCCACTAGCACGGGGCGTGCTGACGGCAAAATATAGTCCGGGTACCGCGCCCGGCGATGGTACCCGCGCGGCCGCCGCTGATAAGCGCATGATGGAGACGGAATGGCGACATGAATCCCTGTCGCTCGCCAAGGAGCTCAGCGTTTATGCCGAATCGCGCGGTTTGACAGTGGTTCAGTTCGCTATTGCTTGGGTGCTACGCAATCAGCTCATAACCGGCGTTGTTGCTGGTCCGCGAACAATCGAACAGTGGGAAGGCTACCTGCCGGCGCTGGAGGTTCAACTCTCCAATGAGGATGAGGCTTTCATCGACGCGCGAGTCGTCACGGGGCACCCTTCGACACCAGGATACAACGATCCCGCTTACCCGATAGAAGGACGTATTGTCGGCTAGGGTGCTTTACCAAGCATATTTAAACATTCTGACAGGATTGCTTTGTCCGGAGGTTAGGGGATGGACGCGGCTCCGGGGAAAAGCGATCTGCTCAGCTTCGCTCAAGCGCAACAACGCCTGGCGGATCGCCGTGCAAAGCGATATCAGAATGGTTCGATATGGTCAGAAATTCTCTAGTGGCCGAATGGGGATGCCGGCATATCATCATTTGAAATGGCGGGCGGGTTGGTAAAGGTGATATCAATCCACCGGGCCAGCTGCGGCGGATTTTCGACGCGCGCTGAGAAACGAAAATTCTCGCCACCGGCAATTTCTAGCTGTTGTGGCGCCACTACAAGATCCTTAAGCGGGACGCCTGTCGACGAGCCTGATAGAATCACCTGTATATGCGGTACTGCGATAGCGTAGTTGGTCTTATTAACGATGGTGCCGCTGACCACTGCGACGTCTACATTGGCCTGCCAATTGCGCTCCGTCTGAATTGCCCCAAACTCCAATCCTTGGCCAACCGGCGGTTGGCCCATGCCGATGACGTCATAAACTGGGGCTAAGTTCGGAAAAATGCTGATAATAGCATTCTTGGCGAACACGAAGCCAGCGATCACCCCGGCAACGATAACGGCTGCTGTCACGGGCAGGATTAGCCTGGTCCCGAGCTTCTGCTCCGATTGATTGAGGTTTTCGGAAGATATGAATACACCTGGAATTGGTTCAGGGTCTGGGACCTGGTCGATCTCGTCATAGGCAACCAAACCGTCGTCATCCCCCGGCTCCATCTCCGGCTGGGGCTTGGGTGAGGTCACAGGTGCCGCCGTTGGCGGAGTGGACGGAAGCTCCGGCTCCGCCTGCGGCATTAAATGCCACTGGTGGCTGCAGGCAGAGCATCGCATCGCGACCCTGACGGTTCCCAAATTTACTGAGTCGACCGAGTATCGGGTCGAACACGCCGGGCAGGTGATAATCATTGCGCGCCAATTGTGCTAAGCTGCCGATACTTATAGGCTTTCACCTAAGGCAAGGCAAGAAACCCAGCCCTCATTGCTCGTGCGGTATAGTATCATTGAAGCCTTCCTGCCGTGCTGCAAAACGGCGCCACGTGAGCGCGGACAATCTAAGCCGGAGCACCTGATGGAGACGACCGTCAATACTGCGATCCACGCCCGCCCTCACGTGTCTGCTACGCCGGCGGAAACCGTCGTGAGTTTCGAGAACGTTGGATTACGCTATGGCATCGGACCAGAAGTACTGGAAGATGTATCTTTTTCTCTGGCGCCGGGCTCTTTTCATTTTTTGGTCGGTCCCAGTGGCGCGGGAAAGTCTTCCCTTTTGAAGCTTATGTACTTGGCGCTGAAGCCTACTCGTGGTTTGATTTCCCTATTTGGAAGAGACATTGCAACAACACCGCGGCGGGCGTTGCCAGCGCTTCGTCGGCGCGTTGGCGTCGTGTTTCAGGAATACCGGCTGCTCAACCATCTGTCTGCATTCGATAACGTCGCCCTGCCCCTGCGTGTGGCCAGAGCCGGCCGAGAAGAAGTGCGACGTCATGTAACGGAACTGTTGCGCTGGGTGGGCTTGCAGGATCATATGCATGCGCGGCCATCGACTCTGTCGGGCGGTCAGCAGCAGCGGGTTGCTATCGCTCGGGCCGTGATCGCTCGACCTCGCTTGCTTTTAGCCGATGAGCCGACTGGCAATATCGATGACCGGATGGCGTTTCGCCTCATGCACCTATTCGAAGAACTCAATAGGTTAGGTACGACGGTGGTCGTCGCGACTCACAATGAGGCACTAGTTACAGGCATGGGGCATCCGGTGTTGCGGCTCGACGGTGGTCGCGCGGATGGCGGCTACAATGCAGCGCGCTTGTTGCAACCCGGAGATGAGGCCGCGCTTGCGCCCGTTGCGGGTAATCGGGCGGATGGCAATTGATGTTTGACCGCCGCACGGATCTGCAGGTTGGCACGGATGCTCTGGGTGGATTTCTTCCGTGGCTGATCGCCCTGATGGTATTTCTGGCGACTCTTGCCATCCTCGGCTCCAGCGCGCTGCATCAGGTTGCGGCGCGTTGGGATCAGGGTGCTGGCGCCACGCTCACTGTTCAGGTGCCGTCCGGCACGAATAGCGCTGAAGACGATCGTCGGGTCGCCGCCGCT
>CAUZNJ010000221.1:0-4117 GCA_963580965.1 Alphaproteobacteria bacterium
GTTGCAGAACTTTGCGGTTAATTTTTTTCATACAATAAAATTAGCCACCCTATCTTTTCAAAGTCTACGTCGAAGAGAGGGATGTAGCTATTTGAGTAGGGCATCGAGACTCAACTTAGAAACCGTGTCTCACCAGTTTTATTTTTTAAGCAGCTGATCGCCGCAATCGCTTTTTTTTGCATAGACCGGCCTTAACGTCAGCAATGTGGAATAGCATAATCAGCGATCGTCAGTGGTCCAGAATTTGGCTGAGAAACATCTTGGTGCGGTCGTTCTGCGGGTTGTTAAAGAATTCTTCCGGTTCGTTCTCTTCTATGATCTCGCCTTCATCCATAAAGATCACCCTATCGGCGACGGTTTTGGCAAACCCCATCTCGTGGGTAACGCAGAGCATAGTCATTCCTCCCTGAGCAAGCTCTATCATGGCGTCGAGAACTTCCTTGATCATCTCGGGGTCAAGCGCTGATGTAGGCTCGTCAAACAGCATAACTTTTGGGTTCATGCATAGGGAGCGGGCGATGGCGACCCGTTGCTGCTGGCCGCCGGAAAGCTGACCAGGGTACTTTAGCGCCTGTTCGGGGATTTTGACCCGTTCAAGAAGTCGCATGGCAACCTCTTCGGCATCCTTTTTTGGCATGTGCCTCACCCACATGGGGGCAAGCATGCAGTTTTCCAGAACAGTTAAGTGAGGGAATAGGTTGAACTGCTGAAACACCATGCCAACTTCTCTGCGCACGGCATCAATATTTTGAACGTCATTGGTTAATTCGGTCCCTACGACCGTGATGCTGCCCTGTTGATGCTCTTCCAACGCGTTAATACAGCGGATCAAAGTAGACTTTCCGGAACCGGATGGTCCGCAAATGACAATGCGTTCACCGTCCTGAACCGAAAGATTGATGGCTTTAAGGACATGAAAGCTACCGAACCATTTGTGCACATCGGTCATCTGGATGGCTAGGCTATCAGTGGATCCGTTGGTCATGGCAGTATTTCCTAGGACTTGTGACCAGTATTCAGCTTGTTTTCCAGAAAGATCGAATAGCGCGACATGCTGA
The DNA here is from genome assembly GCA_963580965.1 of Alphaproteobacteria bacterium. Taxonomy (GTDB): domain Bacteria; phylum Pseudomonadota; class Alphaproteobacteria; order Rhodospirillales; family CAMCUA01; genus CAMCUA01. The sequence continues at coordinate 1,059 of CAUZNJ010000221.1, forward strand.
AGCAGGCGATGAAAAATATGACGGCGACGAAGACATAAACTTCGGATGAGAGGCCCAACCATTTAGCGTCGGCCAGGTTGGCCGTTCCTACGCCCAGCAGATCAAGCAGGCCAATAATCACTACCAATGTCGTATCTTTGTAGAGGCCTATGAAGGTATTAACGATTCCAGGGATGCTAATTTTTAAGGCTTGCGGCAGAACAATCAGGCGCAAACTTTGCCAATTGCTTAAACCCAATGCCTGTGCGGCTTCACTCTGGCCGGTGGGTATTGCCTGCAGGCCGCCACGAATAACCTCCGCCATGTATGCGGATGCAAACAGCGTGACCATAATCACCACCCTTAGCAGTGTATCAAAAGTGACACCTGGTGGCAGGAATAGTGGCAACATTACTGAAGCCATGAACAGCAGCGTAATCAGTGGAACGCCACGAATGAATTCTATAAAGAAAACGCAAATGACCCGTACGCCGGCCATTTCAGAGCGGCGCCCGAGGGCTAAAAGAATGCCAATAGGCAGGGAGAGAGTTATGCCGGTGATGCCTAAAACCAGGGTTAGCATTAGGCCGCCAAAGCGGGACGTTTCTACTGCTTCAAGCCCAAGGAAACCGCCAATCAATAACCAGAAGGCAATAACCGGAAAGCAAATCGTATGGACGAGAAGCGGCCGACGGTAAGGTATCTTATCATACAAGACAGGGGACATTGCCAGCGCCAGCAAGAAGAAGCACAGCACGACGCGCCAGCGTTCCTCCCGTGGAAAATAGCCAAATATGAACTGATCCCAGCGTGATGTGATTAGTCCCCAGCAGGCGCCATCGCTGGTGCAGCCAAAACGATCATCGGTAAAGAAATCTGCATCAAGGAATGCCCAGTCAACAAAGCCCGGCACGATCAGCCAAATCATGTAGAGGGATATGAGAGTAAGGCTAGTGTCGGGAATAGAATTAAACAGGTTCTTGCGGACCCAATACAGGGGGTTTTCCGTGTTGATAGGCGGCGGCAAACTCGGATTTTTTCCTGGCTGGTGCTGGCGGGTGCCTTGGGTGATGACGCTCATTGTTAGGGCTACCGCTCAACAAGCGCTACGCGCTTGTTATAAAAATTCATGCCTGCCGAGATGGTTAGGCTGAAGATCAAATAGGTCAGCATTACCATGGCAATACACTCTAATGCCTGACCCGTCTGGTTCAGTGTAATACCGCCGACTGTGGCGACGATATCCATGTAGCCGATGGCGATAGCCAGGCTAGAATTTTTGGTTAAGTTAAGGTACTGACTTGTTAGCGGTGGTATGATCACCCGCAAAGCTTGCGGCAGTATAATTAACCGCATGCTCCAGGTGGGGCGCAGACCAAGTGCAAAAGCTGCTTCGGCCTGGCCGTGGTTAACCGACTGAATTCCAGCACGGACAATTTCGGCAATAAATGCACCGGTGTATATTGAAAGCGCCCAGGTGAGTGCCACGAACTCCGGGCGGAGGTACATACCGCCGACGAAATTAAAGCCCTTCATTTCTGGATATTCGAAGCTGAGCGGCAGACCGGTCAGCAAGAACGTGAGTATAGGCAGGCCTAGGATAAGACCGGTTCCAACCCATACCGCCGGTAGGGTCTTACCGGTTTCATCCTGGCGCTTTCGTGCCCATCGGCTGAACAGGATGGCGCCAACGGTAGCTATAACGAAGGCCATGGGGATGGCTGCAAAGCCAGGCTCTATAATAGGTAACGGCATAACCAAGCCGCGATTGGAGATATGAAATCCAGGCGCGAGTTCAATTGCACTACGGACCATCGGTAGTTTTAGGATGATCCCATACCACAGTAGTATCTGCAGGAGGACAGGGACATTGCGGGTAAATTCGACGTAGCAATAGCTGATACGGCTGATTAGCCAGTTGTTCGATAGGCGGAGAACGCCACCTATAAAGCCGATAAGGGTGGCAAGGGCACAGCCGGCAACAGCGACCAACAACGTATTAATCAGTCCGACGGTGTAAGCATCGAAATGAGTGGAAACGGAGGAATAGGGAATCAGGTGCTGATTGATATCGTAGCCGGAAGATTGCCAGAGGAAGTCGAAACCGCTGGAAACGCCAAGCTGTTTAAGGTTCTCGTAGGTATTGTGCCATATGAAGGCGATAAATAGAGCAACTACGGCGATAATAATAACCTGAACGATCATTGCTCGTGATCGCTTGTCGAACCACAGGCGACCAATCAGGCTGCGCTTCTTGTGTGTACTGGGCTTAAGGTCTTGGCTTGTGGTCATATGTCAGCTGCCGATAGGAGTGGCTTATGGGAGTAGGCAGGGTGACTATCTCTTGGGCCGCATGGCATGGCGGCTGCTTGGACGAAGCAGAGGGAACCAAAAATGGTCACCCCCGCTTCGTCCTGCTGTTCAGCGCATTGGAGGGGCGTAGAGAAGACCACCCTTTGACCACTGCTCGTTGAGCCCGCGGCCGATCTGCAGAGGAGTATTCATGCCGAGGTAGCGCTCGAATACTTCGCCGTAGTTACCGACCTGTTTGATGACGTTATAGGCCCAATTATTATTAACTTTTAACATTTTTCCGAGGTCAAGTGTGCTGGTGCCAAGCAGGCGTTCGACCTCAGGGTTTTTTGTGTCTGCCAACATTTTATCGACATTTCCAGAGGTTACGCCTAATTCCTCGGCGTTAATCATGGCTTTGAGTGTCCAGCTGACAACGTCCGCCCAGGCGTCATCTCCGTGGCGTACTACCGGGCCCAGCGGTTCCTTGGAGATAATTTCCGGGAACACGATGTGGTCGGCGGGGTTGGGGAAGCTTGAGCGGGTCGCGGCGAGCCCCGAGGCATCCGTAGTATAGACGTCGCAACGTCCTGCCTCATAGCTCTTGCGTGCCTCCGAGTTGGTTTCAATTGGCACCGGCTCATACGTCATATTGTTGGAGCGGAAAAAGTCGGCAAGGTTTAGCTCAGTGGTCGTGCCTGTTTGGATGCAGACCGATGCGCCGTTCAATTCGCTAGCGCTCGTGATGCCCAAAGACGCCTTACCCATGAAGCCTTGTCCATCGTAGT
>CAUZNJ010000222.1:0-4113 GCA_963580965.1 Alphaproteobacteria bacterium
AGCTGTGATCGGCGGTGAAGGCCAGGCCGCGCAGATATGCCATCTAATACGGATATCGTCCCCCATGTCTCGTGTGAGAGGGCCGAGGAGGGTGGTGGAAAGGCGGCGTTTTTTTTTGAGCAAACGGCATGCGCCCAGCCGCGACGGTGAAGCGGGTTTATACTCCGCTGGGCCTGCATTGCGCGGAACTGTCGAACATTCTCGATGGTGATAACGGCCTGACCGCGGCGGTCTCTATCAGCGCAATGTCCGTTTCACTGAAAGGCCTAGCAGCCCTGATCGAAGGCTGTTAGAGGCGATGGTTGCACTCAACGCCATCAATCACAGCAGGCCTGTCACCGATATGAGCCCTATACAAGGCGGGAACATCGCACGACTAACGCCTTCCGTGACGGAAGTGGAGCAACGTCGGGCCGTGACAGCAGCAGCGAGAAGTGGCATCAATATAAAATCGAGTACGACGGCCTAATCCGCCGAGAGCGTGGTGCCTACGGTCGAGCAAATTCTCTCCGATAACGAAAAATCACAGCGACCAATCCGTCCTTAAAAAACATACTCCGCTGCATCACCGACGGCGACGCCGCCGTTCGGGCCCGTGTTGTAGCGGTCTGCGAAATCTCGCTCCAGGGACCGTTGCAGATGCGGGTTAAGCCAGAGGCGAAACAGTTTCCGCCGCTTGGCCGGATCTTCGGCGTCCGTGAAAGCGCTGCGTGAATGCAGGACAGTGTGATTGTTCACTATCTGGATATCGCCCGCCTGCAAGGTCGCCTCATGGGAGAGTTCGGGCCACGCCGCGACCTCGCTTACATACTCCAACGCCGCGATTTCTTCCGCCGAGATCGGTGTGCCGCGTTTCGCTTCGCCGCTGATGCAGATTTTCGGATTGAAGCCGCAGGAAAGCCATCCTTCGCATTTGCTGAATACGGGAATGCGGTGGTCAGTGACTTCGTCGACCGTGGCTCTTGGCCCTTCGCCCCGCAGATCGTGGTGGAAGCCCCGGAACAAGGTCTCCAGGTGCTCGGGTTTCCTTGTCCGGATATGATTGTAAATTGAAAGGGAGCTTACGACCTGACTTTCCCCGCCCTCTACGGCCGGCTGAATACAGAGCAATCCCGTCATCTGACACATATCGCTGTGCGGATAAAGGGCGGCGCGTGTGGTATAGCCTCGCGTGTTCCCCCGGCTAATATCGTTGCCATGGTCGGTGACGGCGGCCAGGCGCTGGCCTTTCGAGTTCTGTGAAATGGCCTCGCCAAAATGTGCTGCGATGCCCCAATAAGCTGCCTGTAATCCGGTCTCACCATAGTCGTCGACCGGCAGGCCCCGAATGAGAATGCAGCCCCGCCCTTCGTGCAGCTCTTGTGCCAGGCCGTCTAGCACCGACGCCAGGCCCGGCAGCAGGAAATCCGAGGGGCCGAATCCTTCGGGATCGAGCCCCTGCGCCATGACAATTTTCGTCGCCTCGAAGACCTCTGCACATTCTGATTGGCTAAGTGTGTGAATCCAATTGCCATCGGCCGCCAGCTCCGCCGCCGTCCAAACCGCTCGGCCCTTAACGGGGTCGGGAAATATCATGTGAAGCTCACCCTACTCTAAACGAAACCCTAGAATGACGATCATGCGCCACGTTGATGATATGGAGTCAGTAGAGGATAACGCAATTCGCGCACTCGACAAGGCCCGGGATGGGAAGATGTACGAACATCATCACATCCGCGTGCCAAAATAAGATACTCGGTCCAGCAATCGATTGAATGGACGAAGGGCACCTCGTAGGAGCCCTAACAATTAAGGGGGAGTTGGTTAGGTAGAAGCACAACAAACACTACCGTCAATCGTTACGCACTGCTTCCCTCACCCCTTATCAGGGTTATACACCTTAATCGGGCGGTAGTTCTTGTACGCCGGTTTCTGGTCGGCCCACATGACTCCACTAGCGGCGGCTCCGTCCACCACAATGGCCTGGCCGTTCACGAAGCTGGAGCGGTCACTAGCAAGATACAGGGCCATTTGGGCAATGTCGTCTGGCTTACCTGCTCTCGGGATCGGTTGGCGCTCAGCGTAATCGGTGGAGCGTTCGGCGACCACCCCATCCGGCTTGCCGACTGCGCCGGTCGACAACGGCGTCGGGATATAGCCGGGGCAGATGCAGTTCACGCGAATGTTGGCCGCACCATAGGGCATGGCGGCAGTCTTTGACATGTGTATAACCGCGGCCTTGGCGGCGGAATAGACCAGCGGTCCACGCCCGGCAGCGACGCCCGCAATCGAGCCCGTGTTGATGATCGAGCCACTGCCTTGCGCCCGCATCACTGGAATGGCGTGCTTCATGCCAAGAAAAACGCCCTTTACTAGCACGTCGAAGGTCATGTCGAACTCTTCAACCGGGATGTCCTCAAACAGGCCGACTGCGCCGCCGAAGCCCGCATTGTTGAACATGCAGTCGAGGCGGCCCCACTTTGCGAGCGCAACATCGACAGTGGCCTTCACCTGGTCCTCCTGGCGCACTTCGCAGGAGACAAACTCCACCGCATCGCCTAGTTCCGCCGCCAGCGCCTTGCCGCGTTCGCGCTGCATGTCGGCGATGACAACCTTGGCACCCTCTTCTACAAACAAGCGGACTGATGCTTCGCCGATGCCACTCGCGCCTCCGGTGATGACCGCGACCTTACCTTCTAATTCCATCATGGCTGTTTTCTTTCTTTATTTTTTGTTTAGTCGGTGGCGTTCCATGGTAACCGTCCAGTGCCACCGCCCTACCATACGGCGAACGGCCCCGTTACGCTGGGCCAACGTAACGCCACGGCAACAGGCCCTCAATGCAATTGACCTTGTGCTCCGAGATGCGGTCAAGAACATCGGGGAGCCAAGCTTGCAGCCGCGCGAAAGTCAACGATGGCGGAGGCAAACGTTGGCACTGCACTGAGGACGAGGCTATCTCGGCTGGATGGCAAAGGTCAAAATGGTAACGGTTAAACCCGATTTGAGAACCGATCAAACGCCGTAATTTTCACGGCAGGAATGTCAGCGTCACGTTGAAAAATATCCTTGCGAAGATACGACAACTCGTCTTCCAAACCATCCTCAAGTACGTCTCGATACCAAGACCGAAGTTTTCCGTCGCTCCCGTCACTCCACCTATACCCGCGATCCTTCAAGATATCCTTGAAATCAAATGGCGACCCCTCAGCCCAAACCCGGTACATCGGCTTACGAGCTTCTTCAAGAAGTGCTTGAAGGGTCAACTTTCCGGATCGAGGTAACGGCTTCGACAACAATTCAATGGCGGCACGGCAATCCACAGCAGCGCGGTGAGCATCATAGAAGAAGCCACTTTTTATGGCGAGATATTCAAGCTTAGCTCCATCGAAGTGTTCCTCAGCCCACGCCACCTGCGTCATAGAGCACGCCCACGCCTTGGTCGAGAACACATCAAACATCTTCTCCGCAAACTTCCGGTCAAAGCTTGCGTTGTGGGCGATGATTAAGGCGGCCGGGGTAACAATCTCCGTCACTTTGTCGGCATCTATTCTTTGACCGCGCACCATGTCATCGGTGATGCCCGTGATGTGGGTAATCTCCTCGGGGATTGATCCTGAACGGGGTTCTTGAAGTTCGTTGAAGGCGTCGTGAACTTTGAAGATACGTCCGTCGCTGGAATACTCGAACGGAACCATCGCGATTTCGATGATCTCGTTCGTTTCCGGATTAAGGCCGGTGGTTTCTAAATCCAGGAATATAGCCTGCTTCGTATGCGTACCGTCTGGCTCATAAAAATACGCGCGCGAAAGAAGGCGACGGAGGACGCGATAATCGCCGGTGTCTTCTAACGTCGCAATTAACTCTTCGTGCTTCATGGAAGGCACTTTCAACAATACAGCAATATAAGGGGACCGGAATATTAGTTATCTAGCAGGAACCGCATGACCTCGTCCGAACCTTCCAGGCCACCAGATTTGTCATCGATGAGTCGGTAAAGCTCTCGCGCAAGTCCGGTAACCGGCATTGACTGACCCACCGCAGCTCCGCTGTCGACCGCGGCACTTAGATCTTTCAATCCAAGGAATGTGCGCGATGGATATTCTCCGCGCACAATCACACCCTCAAGCCCCC
>CAUZNJ010000223.1:0-4104 GCA_963580965.1 Alphaproteobacteria bacterium
CAAGCGCCAGCAGAATCGGCTCTCAACGCAATTGAACTCCTGCGGGTGCGCATATACGACCACGACCACGTCCCCATCATTCATTGGTAACTGCATGGCATGCATTAAGTAATTATACGACGCCTTCAAGGAGTGCCTGAAAGAAAATATGCTCGAAAAGACGGAGTTTGCGTTGGGCAACTATTAGAGCATATTACGATCGGAGGTTTTTCCCCCTTCTTCATTTTCAGGAGCACCAACATGCCCCTTTCAAAGCCAGCAACCCGAAAGCTTATCCATACTCGTGACATTCGCTGTAATGGCTATCAACGCGATGATGGGCTGTGGGATATCGAAGGTCGAATTACAGATACCAAAACCTATTCCTTCGCCAACGACGACCGAGGCGGAATAAATGCTGGCGATCCGCTGCACGACATGCTGATTCGTTTGACCGTCGATGACGATATGGTGATCCATGAATCAGAAGCCTCAACTGATTCCTCGCCATTTTCCCATTGCGGTAATGTCACCCCGAACTTTACCGTACTAAAAGGACTAAAGATCGGTCCAGGATGGCGGCGCGCCGTGCAGGAACGGATGGGCCGAGCACTTGGCTGCACGCACCTAGTTGATATGTTGTTAGGGCCGATTGCGGTGACTGCATTTCAGACACTATCGGTGCTACGCCGCCAGCATATCCATGAAGCATCGCCAGAAGAGACACCAAAGTTACTCAACACCTGCCATGCTTTTTCTAGCGACGGTCCCGTTGTCAAGCGGCGATGGCCGCTGCACTATACTGGGACCTAAAGCTACATAATCCCAAACTAGAATCTTTCAATGAAGTCAAATTAGTCCGAGCAACCTCGCCTATCTGGTACCACTGGAAAGCCCGGTGACGGGGTCCCGGCTCATATTACCCCGCCCAGAAGGGGTGCCCTATCAGACGAGCATCCTCGGCGTTGTCCCGCTGGAAAAACCCTAAGAGATCGCTACGTCCTGACCTGGCGTTAAGGCCGTAACCGCCAACGCATGCAGACCTGAAACAAATTCCTCGTTAAGAGCCGCATATACCATGCGCTGACGATCGACACGGCTTACTCCCTCAAAAGCATGAGAGACGACGACGACCCGGTAGTGACTCTCCCCCCCTTCAGGTGCACCTGAGTGACCAGCATGCATATGCGATTCATCCTCGATCAAAAGCCGCACTGGGGATAAGTTTGAGATAAGGTTCTTTTCCATACGTACAGCGCGTTTCATATGATCTTCCCTCGCTTGCCATAATCAATATAACGGACCATAGTTTGAAAATGCGCGCACGTCAGAAATATAGGCAAGTGCCTCAGCTTGACGCCTTCGCACCGATCGATTCAGATACTGACACCCGTTCCTGCGAACGACCGGGATGCCGCGCCAGTGGGGATTTCCGCGCGCCACGCTCTCCTCAAGAATTGAATATCTACTTATGGTTTTGCAAGGAACACATTCGAGAATATAATAAGTCCTGGAATTTTTATGCTGACATGGGTGAAGCTGAGGTAGAAGCTGATGTCCGCCGCGATACAGTATGGCGACGCGCATCTTGGCCTCTTGGTGTGCGCAACGGCACCTCAAGGTTCCGGATTTCGGATGGCTTTGGCTATTTTACCGAGGCTCCACTTCATAAAGATCCGGCCCCACCTCGCACCCTGACAGCCGAAGAACAAGCGCTTGGTGTGCTCGACCTAGAAGCACCGGTTACAGCAGGGGCGGTCAAGGCTCGCTATAAGGAATTGGTAAAAGTACATCACCCCGACACCAATGGTGGAACCAAGGCCTCGGAAGAAAAGCTCAAGGAAATCAACCTCGCCTATCGCATCGTATTAGACAGCTTAGACTCTTGACCTCCCGGCCAATCCCTCTAACCTCTCGAAAAAGCCATCAGAGGAATTCCAAGAGAATGAAAGCTGAAAGCCCAAAGGCGGGCGGCGCGGGCGCTTCGCCCGACGCGCCCGACACCACTGTTTCTGTCCGCCAGGCATTCGGGATCGACAGTGATCTTGATGTACCTGCCTTCAGCGTCGCCAACGAGCACGTTCCCGACATCGACAATACGTACCAATTTGACAGCGAAACGACGCTCGCCATACTAGCTGGATTCGCTCACAATCGGCGCGTCATGATTCAAGGCTATCATGGCACCGGAAAATCAACCCACATCGAACAAGTCTCTGCACGCCTCAACTGGCCGTGCATCCGCGTCAACCTGGATAGCCATATCAGCCGCATCGACCTGGTAGGCAAGGATGCCATCGTTGTCCGAGACGGCATGCAAGTAACCGAGTTTCGCGAGGGCATTCTGCCGTGGGCGCTGCAGCACCCTACGGCACTGGTCTTCGATGAATACGACGCCGGTCGCCCTGACGTGATGTTTGTTATCCAGCGCGTGCTAGAGGTTGATGGAAAACTGACGCTCCTTGACCAGAGCCGGGTAATGCGTCCGCATCCATATTTCCGATTGTTCTCAACTACTAATACTGTGGGCCTTGGTGATACAACGGGGCTTTATCATGGAACCCAGCAGATCAACCAAGGCCAGATGGACCGCTGGAACATTGTCGCCACTCTGAATTATCTCCCCCATAATGACGAGGTGCAGATCGTTTTGGCAAAGGTGCCATCATACGACAATAAGGATGGTCGTAAGGAAATAAACGCCATGGTTGAGCTTGCCGCTCTTACCCGCCAAGGCTTTGTCAATGGAGACCTATCTACCGTGATGTCACCTCGGACCGTGATTACATGGGCGGAAAACGCAAATATCTTTAATGATATCGCGTTCGCCTTCCGACTGACTTTTGTAAATAAGTGTGATGAAGTCGAGCGGCCAATTGTCGCTGAGTACTTTCAGCGGTGTTTCGGGACAGAGATCCCCGATTCGGCGGGTCACGTGACGCTGTCGTAGTTTCCCGGAATAGGTAAAGGTTCTGGCATGTCCGAGAATGAGAGTCGCCAGGAACTGGCAAAGCGGGTCACGGAGTCCACGTTCAAAGCGATAGCCGGGCGCGAAGAAGTCGAGGTTACCTACGCACACGGCCCGGCAGGAATCACCGGAGATGGTGTGCGACTGCCGATGCCCTCGCAAAATATTCCGCACGAGGAATTGATGCGCCTACGTGGCAATGCAGATACCATCGCACTGCGAATGCGCTATCATGACGAAGCCATGCATCGCCGACGCGCGCCGAAGGGTGGCGATGCGCGGGAAGTCTTCAACATGGTTGAACAGGCTCGTTGCGAGGCGCTTGGCGCCCGGCGCATGCCCGGCGTTGCTGACAACTTGAATTTTATTCTAAGCGAGAAGTGTCGCAACAAGGGACTTAAAGACGTCAAGCGCATGGATGCCGCCATGCTACCCGATGCCCTATCCTTATTTGTCCGAGAGGCGCTTACAGGCCAACCTCTGCCAGCCGATTCCCAACCGCTAATGGATGTTTGGCGGGATTGGCTGACCGAGATGATCGGCGATACGGTTCAGCAACTACCCGATATTATGAACAGCCAGGAAGATTTCTCGGCTGCCACATCTCAATTAATTGAGATGCTTGACCTAATCGGGGAGTCGGACGGGACGACCGACGATACCGACGACAATGCCGAGCAGGAAGAAGAAGACGGCAACGATGAAGAGAACAGCGAGACCCAGGCCAGCGAATCTGATGAGGGTGGCGAATTAGCAGCTGATGGCATGTCCGGCGAGGCCGAAGAGGATGCCGAGGCAGCAATGTCCGCCAATGATGAAGAACTTATGGAAGGCGCTGGCGACGAAGAACCGGCAGGACCGTCGCGCTGGCGTTCCAATTGGGACCAGGACAGCATTCGTGATAAAACTGGCTATCACGCATTTACTTTAGAATTTGACGAAATTGTCCGCGCCGAAGATCTTTGCGATTCAGAAGAACTAATCCGGCTGCGCGCCCAACTTGACCAGCAGCTTTCCCACATGCAAGGGATCGTATCTCGCCTAGCCAATCGGCTGCAACGCCGTCTTATGGCCAAGCAAACACGCTCATGGGATTTCGACTTAGAAGAAGGAATTCTGGATGCCGCGCGATTGTCGCGCGTGGTCACAGATCCATT
>CAUZNJ010000224.1:0-4082 GCA_963580965.1 Alphaproteobacteria bacterium
GTTCTAGAAAAAGGCAATCCAATCGCATTGGTAAAGCCTGATATGAGCTCCATTAGTCTGGAGCCAGCCGGCCAGATCGAACTTTCCGGCGCGCAGCTGCTTTCTATTCATCAGACCTGCGCCGAAGTGAATGATCATTTGCGCCAGGTAAAGGTCGTCGGCGCCGAGCTTGGCATTGCTTTTATGGGTCTGGGTTATCAGCCAAAGGACCCGCGAGAGTCACTGCCCTGGATGCCAAAACGCCGCTATGAAATCATGCGCCGCTACATGCCAATGCGTGGGACCATGGGCCTGGAGATGATGCAGTCGACGTGCACGGTTCAAGTCAATCTGGACTTCGCGTCTGAGGCTAACATGGTTCGTATGTTCCGCGTGGGGATGGCGCTACAACCCATCGCAACCGCCCTATGGGCCAACTCGCCGTTTAAGGAAGGGAAGCCGAACGGTTATTTAAGCTACCGTAGCCATATCTGGACGGATACCGATCCTGACCGAGCCGGCACGCTGCCCTTCCTTTTTGAGGCTGGCTTTGGGTTCGAGCGTTACGTTGATTATTTGCTCGATGTCCCTATGTATTTTGTCAACCGAAACGGCAATTACATCGATGTGGCGGGCCAATCGTTCCGCGCCTTCTTGGATGGACGCCTACCCGGTCTGCCGGGCGAGCGCCCGACCCTCGTTGACTGGGCAGACCATGTAACAACTGCTTTTCCGGAGGTGCGCATGAAGCGTTATTTGGAAATGCGCGGCGCTGACGGTGGGCCGTGGGCGCGCCTTTGCGCACTGCCTGCATTTTGGGCGGGCCTGTTGTACGATTCAACATCATTGGATGCCGCCTGGGACTTGGTGAAGGATTGGACTGCAGAGGAACATGATTTACTACGTCGTGATGTGCCTCGCCTGGCCCTAAAAACACCATTTCGTAGTGGCACAGTACGGGACCTAGCGGGGCGTGCGCTTGAGTTGGCGACAGCTGGGCTCACGGCGCGAGCACAGTTAGATTCAGAAGGGCGGGACGAATCGCATTTCTTGTTGCCGCTACGACGGATTGTGGATTCTGGGAAGACTCCCGCCGAGGAACTTCTCGGTCTGTATCACGGGCCATGGAATGGCTCAGTTGATCCAGTATTTTCCGAATTTGCATACTAGCTTAGCCGCGCACTGGATTGACGTTTCCGTGACGAGAATGTTTTGCTGAAAATGTTCTCAGCCCACGCATAGAAGGCTTCATTGTAATAGGATTGGGGTATAGAATTTGGATTTTATTCAGTGTGCTCGTATTTTTCGTATGGGTGCATTGCCTTGGCAGACGCCGAGCATCATTAGGGGGTTGCACAGATATCCTACGAGGAAATGAAAGTGGGATTTGTGCCGGCTGGGTTTAAATCCAAAATTCGGGAGGCTGAACAGGTCTCTCGTTACATCCTGCTGCGGGCAATTACCAGTAGTCATAACGCCCACGGAGAGTGCTGACCGTTGGCAGCTGGCAATGCCGCTCAATCTTATGACTGGGTCAGAAATGGCGCTGCGGTCGCAATCGCTCTCCTATTCGCGAGCGCTTTATGGATAAGCACCCTGCCGCCCAGCAACCTTAGTGCTGATGCATCCGACCCAGGTCTGGTTAACCTAGGCCGCCAAACATACGCAAAAAACTGTGCCTCCTGCCATGGGGCTGACCTTGAAGGTCAGCCCAATTGGCGAGAACGCGGTGCGGACGGGTTTCTTCCAGCGCCGCCCCACAATGAAGGCGGCCATACTTGGCATCATGGTGATAATATTCTATTCGATCTTACCAAACGTGGTCCCGCCGTCGTAGTGGGTAACGGCTACATTAGCGCCATGCCGGGATTTTCCGAGATATTAAGCGATCGGGAGATTTGGTCCTCACTCGCCTACATCAAGAGCCGCTGGCCGTTACGAATCCGCGCTGCCCAGGCCAATTCTAACCACTAGCTTATATATGTTTGTGGTTAAATCGCAGTACCGCCAACTATTAGCCCATCTATCTTCAGGGTCGGTTGACCAACGCCCACGGGGACACCTTGACCCTCTTTTCCGCATGTTCCGACGCCGGGATCGAGTTCCATATCATTGCCCACCATGGAGACCTTGGTCAGCACGTCGGGTCCGTTGCCAATCAGCGTAGCGCCCTTTACCGGCGCGCCCTTGCGGCCGTTTTCGATCAGATAAGCTTCGGTGCAAGTGAAGACAAATTTTCCGGAGGTGATATCGACCTGACCGCCACCGAAATTCACGGCGTAGAGACCTTTATCGACGGAAGCGATTATTTCACCCGGGTCATTTGGGCCATTTAACATATATGTATTGGTCATGCGCGGTAGCGGCATGTGTGCATAGCTTTGGCGCCGGCCGTTACCTGTCATGGGAACGCCCATCAGTCGCGCATTCATGCGATCGTGCATGTGCCCAACCATGATACCATTTTCGATTAGCACAGTGCGTGAAGTGGATGTGCCTTCGTCATCGATGGTGAGGGATCCTCGGCGGTCTGCAATCGTGCCGTCGTCGACCACTGTGACGTCAGGTGATGCAATCCGCTGCCCCATCAGGCCTGAAAATGCTGACGTCTTTTTGCGGTTAAAGTCACCCTCTAAGCCGTGTCCGATGGCCTCATGAAGCAAAATTCCTGGCCAGCCAGGGCCAAGTACGACTGCCATTTCTCCAGCTGGTGCGGGTATGGATTCTAAGTTAACCAGGGCCTGCCGCAGTGCTTCATCCGTCGCGGCCTTCCACGTTTCTGGTGCCATGTAGCGGTCAAACGAAACACGCCCGCCGGTACCAAAATTACCGGTCTCCATGCGGCCGTCCTTTTCCACCATGACCGAGACGTTGAGCCGCACCATCGGTCGTACGTCCCCGGCACGCGATCCATCGGCACGCATAATCTGAACTGCCTGCCACTCGCCGGAAATAGAAGCCATGACCTGGCGTACACGCGGGTCTTTGGTGCGGGCGTAAGCATCAATTTCTTCCAACAAATGGACTTTGGCTTCAAAGGGGGTCTTCACCAGCGGATTATCGTCGCTGTAGAGTGATTGATTGGTGCCAGTTGGTGGTGCTGCAATGACGCCATTATGGCCACGCGTTACTGCCCTTACGGTCTCTGCGGCACGTTTGATGGCAGATTCCGACAGTTCCGAGGCATGGGCGTATCCAGTCGCTTCATCTGCGATTGCGCGCAGGCCGAATCCCTGGGCGGTATTGAAGCTGGCAGATTTTAGCCGTCCATCATCCCAGGAAAGGCTTTCAGACTGGGTGAATTCCAAGAAAAGTTCGCCATCATCGGCGTCTTTTAAAGCGTCACCGACGATACCTTCGACGCTATTCCGGTCTAATCCGGCGCGCTCGAAGAACAACTTGTCGGTGGCGGCGAGATTGGTCATGAGGCTTGTTCCTCTTTAGAGATTTTAATAGCGGTACTATCTTCTCACAAGCAAGGCATGGCGCCAGCCTGAATTCAAGGGCGGCAGTGGTGGATACGCCAAAATGTAATTTTTAAATTAGTAAAATACCTTTGGCTGGGAAACGGTGGGCCAATTCCCAGTTCGGATTCTTCTTGACGGTTTAAAAGGCCCGGGGTACCCATTTTGTGAAGTGGTGATTTGTGTCCGACCGGTTTGCGACTACGCAAAACAACCCGCTAAAAGGTCGACTCTCGGTGACCCTCAGCCTTCATACGCGGATCGGGGTTCTTTATATTGGGGGTTGATCCTAGTTATTTTGGATCCTAAGAAACGAGCTATGCCTGATAGAAATTCCACGAATATCTCTGTGCGCAAGGATTGGCGCCAAGCCACCAAGTTAGTGCGCGGTGGAACTATGCGCACACCTTTTGACGAGACTAGCGAAGCGCTGTTCATGACATCAGGATATGTCTACGACACGGCGGAGGCTGCTGAGCGTGCATTCAAGGGCGAAACCCAGCGCTTCATCTATTCCCGCTACGCTAATCCCACCGTTGCGATGCTGGAAGAGCGTCTTTGCCTTCTGGAAGGGGCAGCGTATTGCCGCGGTACAGCAAGTGGCATGGCGGCTGTTTTTTCTTCGTTGATCTGCCAGCT
>CAUZNJ010000225.1:0-4070 GCA_963580965.1 Alphaproteobacteria bacterium
CGCGAAGCCGCTGGAATGGAAAATCGGTAAACTGCGTAAGCCGAGGATTGAGCATAGCTAGATACTAGAGTGCTTTTTAATCATATAGAACCATTCTGATATTACCTGGCCAAGCAGTACATTAGGGGTTTAATGCAGGTTGAACAACGCGGCAGGCGGCGCCGACGGGACGCCGCCTGTACGCAGACTGGTTAGCGTACGGTTTCGCCGTGCAGGTCAATGTCTAGGCCGTTGACCTCAGTTTCGTCTGAGACGCGAAGCCCGATAGTTGCATCGATGACCTTAAGGATGGCGAATGTCCCGATGGCGCAGTAAGCCATGGTAACGCCAATACCCCAGATTTGGGTAAGTACTTGCTTAGCATTTCCTTCCAGCAGCCCCGGCGTGCCACCGATGGCCTCGACTGCAAACACACCGGTTAGAATGCCGCCGACAATGCCGCCGATGCCGTGCACGCCGAAGGCATCCAGAGAATCATCATAACCAGCCATGCGCTTGAGCGATGTAGCTCCCCAATAGCATGCCCCGCCGGCGATCAAGCCAATGATGAGTGCGCCTCCTGGCGCAACATATCCTGAAGCTGGTGTAATGGCGACAAGACCTGCCACTGCGCCGGAGATGATGCCGAGAACGCTTGGCTTGCCGCGCACGACCCACTCGATGAACATCCAGGATAGTGCCGCCGCCGCGGCAGCTACCTGGGTAACGGCCATGGCCATGCCGGCTGTGGTGTTTGCGCCGCCGGCCGAACCGGCATTGAAGCCAAACCAACCGACCCACAGCAGGGAGGCGCCGATGACACTGATCACTAGATTGTGCGGCGCCATATTTTCGCTGCCATAGCCACGCCGTTTACCAAGAACCAGGGCGGCGACGAGGCCGGCGACACCGGCATTAATATGGACGACGGTGCCACCGGCGAAGTCCAGGACGCCGTCATCGGCAAGGAAGCCGCCGCCCCATACCCAATGGCAAATTGGCGAATATATAACAAGTGACCACACCCCCAAGAAGACCAACATGGCCGAGAACTTCATGCGGTCGGCAAAAGCGCCACAGATCAGCGCCGGGGTAATAATGGCGAAGGTAAGCTGGAAAGTCATAAAGACCGATTCGGGTATCGTTCCGCTCAGTGAATCCGCCATCAAGCCAGACAGAAAGAAACGTTCCATGCCGCCTACATAAGCGTTCAGGGCACCTCCGTCCTGGAAGGCTAACGAATAGCCTGCAACCATCCACAACACAGTAATCATGCAAGTAAGGGCAAAGCTCTGCATGACGGTCGCTAGCACATTTTTCCGGCGCACCATGCCGCCGTAAAATAGGGCTAGGCCGGGGATTGTCATAAGCAATACTAGTACCGTCGAGGTCAGCATCCAGGCTGTATCTCCTGTGTCCAGGGTGGCTTCACCTTGGGCCAGGGCGGTTGTCGACGATAATATCAGGGTACCGAAGGCGAAAATTGCCGGGCCCCGTGCTTTACCTTTGCCACTCATTCTTGTCTCCTTCAGTGTAGGCTGTTTCCGGGCCATTGCGGACAGGGGTGTCACGTGGTTCCGATAGGGACCAACCTGAAAACTATTTCAAGAATCGTGCCTACTTTATTATTATTTATAATCAATGCCTTATAAGGAGGAACCTAAACTGGGAAGGTATTTTTATGAGTAAAAAATAGGCGATATATATGATGCGCACAATTTATACGCAGATTAATTACTTAATCGATTTTGACCCACCTAATTGAGTGGTCGGGCATATTCTATGCTCAATTTTAGGCGCACAACGGCTTACTGTGCGGAGCTCGACCTTAGAGTGGGGAATGCCTGGATTTTATAATGACAGCCGTTGATAGAAAACTCGCTGAAGGAGACATAAACGTTGACGTGGCCGTTATCGGTGGCGGGCTCGTCGGTGGTATCATGGCGCTTGCACTTGATTCCCTGGGTCTAGAAACCGCTGTTGTTGATCGCGAGGGTTTAGGAACGGCACTTGATGCTGAATTTGACGGGCGTGCTTCTGCCATCGCTTTGGCATCTCAACAAGCGCTTGAGGTGCTGGGGCTATGGCGTCATCTGGCGCCGCGGGCCGCCCCGATACTAGATATACGGGTTTCTGAGGGTGAGTCGCTCCTGTTCCTTCATTACGATCATCAGGACCTGACCGGAACACCCTTTGGTTTTATGGTCGAGAACCGCGATATCCGCGCCGCTATATCCGCATGCGTGCCGCGTGCGCGCCATGTCCGCCATTTTGCACCAGTATCTCCTACAACAATGCAGAGAACGACATCTGGCGTCACCATCCTCCTAGAGGATGGGCGGCGGATTTCATCCCGTCTAGTGATCGGTGCAGATGGTCGCGGCTCGTGGGTGCGCCGTCAGGCCAGAATTTCTGTGACGCAGTGGCATTACGGACAAAGTGGAATCGTCTGCACCGTTAATCATGAACGTTCCCACGAAAACATAGCACATGAGCATTTTCTGCCTTCTGGCCCCTTCGCCATCTTGCCGCTGCGAGGCCAACGATCCTCAATCGTGTGGACAGAAAAATCGGCATTAGCACCAGCCATGATGGCGCTTGATGATGCTGCATTTCTTGCTGAGATAAATGGCCGCTTCGGCAATTTCCTTGGCGAACTTAAAATTTCTGGGCCGCGCTGGTGCCACCCCCTCGCCTTACAATTCGCGCAAAAAACGGTTGATACGCGGCTAGCCCTCATTGGCGATGCAGCCCATGCCATGCACCCGATTGCCGGCCAGGGGCTAAACATGGGAATCCGCGACGCAGCCGCACTGGTGGAGGTGTTGGCCAAGAATGCCCGCCTAGGCCTCGATATCGGTTCGACAACGTGCTTGGCTGAATTTGAGCGGTGGCGTTTATTCGATAGCCACCTCATGCTAGCGGCTACTGACGGGCTCAACCGGCTATTTTCCAACGATGTCGAGTCGCTACGGTTGGCGCGCACTGCCGGACTTGCCGTCGTCGATAAAATTCGACCGCTTAAGCGTGCCCTTGTGCGAGAAGCAATGGGCCTAGCTGGTGATTTACCGAGCCTTTTGCGTGGTAAAATGCCCTAAGGATCGCGACTCAGGCCCCTGAATTCGAGCGCCTCGAGGTACGCCGCCCAAATGTCTATTTGATGTTCGCCGAGACGGTACAGGGTATCCCAGGAATAGATGCCGGTATCATGCAGGTCGTCGAAGCGAATGCGGATGGCATAGCGGCCAACAGGTTCCACCGCCATGATGCCGACATGGCGACGGCCAGAGATGGTTTGCTTCTGTGTAGGGCTGTGGCCTTGCACCTCTGCCGAGGGGCTTTCTACGCGCAGGAGTTCCGCCGGCAGGCGAAAGCAGCGGCCATCTTCAAAATCAACCTCCAGGACCTTCTCTGCTTTTTTCATGCGGATTTCGAGTGGCCGGGGCCGCGTTGCAAGGGCCGAGGTCATGCCTGCCCCGTGCTTGCTCCACCGTGAGCTACATCCAATTGGCGGGCCTCATCGATTAGCATGATCGGAATGCCATCGCGGATAGGGTAAGCCAGCGCAGCTCGGTCGCTAATCAATTCCTGACGCTCAAGATCATATCGTAAAGGCCCTTTGGTGAGGGGGCAAACCAGAATTTCGAGGAGCTTTGGGTCGACCGCATTTTCACTCATCACATAAATCCTTCTGCGTCGTTGGCGATAGCCAGGCAGCTTGGTATTAGTGGCGTGCCGTATGGTCGGAACTGCCAGATACGCCAACGGCAATCTCCATTAGGGTTGCCAGTACGTCGCCACGATTGGCGGTGCCCGAAGCTTCTAGCAATGCTTGCTTTTCGCCTATCTCAAAGGGGCATAGCATGGCAAGAGATGTGACCAACGCAGCATCGTGGGCGTCGCGCACAGAGTTCCAATCCGCTTCGATGCCCTTGAAGCGGAAATATCTTTCGACGAGTTCCATAAATTGCTTACGATCAGTTACCTCGCCTTCATCATCTTCAAGATCTTCTCGAAAGGGCATGTAATCCGCTGAAACTCGGCGATATCCCGCACGGGGCGCAAGCTCCGCGGCAACCCTAAATCGACAT
>CAUZNJ010000226.1:0-4051 GCA_963580965.1 Alphaproteobacteria bacterium
AAACCTTATGTAGGTGCCGGCATTGAGAATGGCGAGGCCAACGGAGCCATGTGTGACCTCAATGGTGCTGAATATACGAGACATGGCCTTGGCATCCGTGGCGTCACCGACGTGAACAGACGCCTTACCGCCCCGTGAATGGATGTCGTCGGCAAGCCGCAGCAGGTCAGACTTAGTCCGTGACATCACGGCGACATGCCAGCCGCGCAGGGCTAGCTCAAGGGCAACGTGCCGGCCAATCCCCTGCCCGGCACCAGTGACCCAGGCGACGCGCGCATTGGTGGCCATATCAGTTGAGTTCTAAATTTGGCGGCTGCTGTCCACAGGTCACGCATCGGTATTCAATCACGGAACTATCCTTTGCTATGAAGCGCATTTTGACCCATCGGCCGTCGTCGTCATACCAGACTGACGTATCGATATCTCCCGTATATCGGTAGCCTGTTGCGGGGATCGATAGGCCCTCAGCTTCGACGAAGTCCCTTCCCATGGTGCGTATCGATACCTGGGATACATCGCCGTTCAATGTGTTTATCACCCTAGATTGTGACAGGACACCGGCGTTCCAGTGATTCGTCGGAAATAGGCTGGCCTCGACATTTGAATTTTTGCCCGGGCCTTTGATAGTTGTGATCCCATTTTCCGTACGCGCCTGCACTTCCGTTTTGTCGCCGTCGTCGTCTTGCTGGGCCAATAGCGACACGAGGCGGTCCCCACACCATTGCGCTGTAGATTCGTATGAATATCGATAGACGATTAGACCGAGAAAAGTAACGTTAAGCTTAAAATCAACGTTGACCAGGAGATCTCCATCCGACTTCTGTTCAAAAGAAACGCGATGCTGCCCGACCTTGCTATCGTTCCTTAGGACATCAAACACCAAGGGGCCGTTATAAAGGGAAAGTGGATTGAATGAGGGCGCACAGTGCTCGTGGGCCTCGCTTGAATTGAGAGGCATAGCCAAGCATGCCGATAGAATAAGGCCTAATAGCCATAGCTTAAATATTACTGGTAGTTTCACAGAGCATGCTCCGTAAGAAATCCTCACACGTTCTTTACGTCGCTGTGCGCGAGGTAGATCACATGGGTAGCCTGTGGACGAGCGGCTTATCGTCCTTATTTTCTGGACTATTTATCTGCGCAGCAATAGTACCTAAATAGGCTCAGGTATCCTGGTCTCTGGGTGTTAGTTTGTGAACCACGCGGTCGGGAATTGAGGCAATATCGAAATTGAGGGCAGACAGCAATAATTGAAATCCGAGGATGATTGGCAGGCCTGCCAACATCACCGTGCCCGCCGTCGCTGGCTTATCCGCCAGTTCGCCTGAATGCCATTCGGCCAAACCATATATGCCGCCGAACGACATTAAAAGAGTGCCAAGGATGATCTGTACCGTGGCGATATTAAAGTCGTGTAGAAAGTATCGATAGAGGATGCGCTTTATGACATTACGCATGTTCCCAACCAGGAATGGCAGTATCGCCTTACGTACTGATAGTCCGCTGACCTCATCGCCATAGACGGCCTTCATTGGTATATCGAGAACGACTGCGCGTTCAAGGTATAGGCGGAACAGAAAATCAGATTCGAAAAAGTAGCGCGGGCTTAGAAGGTTGAGGGGCATGATCCGCAGAATGTCGACATGGATGGCAATGTAGCCGTTGTTGGGGTCAAAGACGTTCCAGTAGCCGCTCGATAGCTTTGTCATAAAGGATAGGATCGCATTGCCGAGAATCCGCACTCGCGGCATGTCATGAAGATAGTTGGATCGGAAGAATCGATTCCCCTTCGTGACGTCGGCCTCGCAATCGATGATCGGGCGGACGAACCGGGGGACTAGAGCTGGATTCATCTGTCCATCACCATCGATCTTCACGACGATGGCGGCGTCGGTTTTCAGGGCCTCTCTAAATCCCGTGACCATGGCGGCGCCAACTCCCTGGTTGGTTTTATGGCGGATGACGGCAACACGCGGATCGCTGATGTTTTCCTCAATATGGGTTCCGCTGCCGTCTGGGCAGCCGTCATCGATGCAAATGATATGGTCAATAGATGGTGGCATTTGGGCGATAACATCTACGATCTGAGTGGTGACCCTATAACAGGGAATGACAACCGCGATGGAAAAACCGGAAATAGCCATGTGTCTTATCTGGTATCCCTGGCGTGAAATCAAAAGGTATAAGCGAACGTCTCAGGCAAACATCGCGTCTGGCTGAGTTTTTGGCAACGGGGAGTTATAGGGCAGGATACCTTCGCGCCGGCTCCAACCTGAATCCGACTCATATTCTATAAACGTGGGGTCCAGCTTGCGGATGCCTGGAACCTTTAGCCATAGGCGCAGCAAGTGGCGCTTGTGGACTGGGTCTTCGTGGTCAATAAAAGCAGTCCGTGCATGCAACACCATATAATTATTGGCGAATTGCATGTCGCCTTCCTGGAAATCCATGTTCAATGGGACACTGTCCCGCTGCGCGACTAATTCGATGAAATCAAGGGCAGCTTGTTCCTCGTCGCTCATCGGTTCGTTCAATTTGATCCGTGCCGCATTGATGATCGAACGGACGTAACGGATGCTCAACTCGCCATCAACATGACTAAAAATAGGAATTAGGCCGCTCATTTTCGGCAAAAAATGAGGGTTCTGCTCGCGCCGGTCGAAGCGAAAACCGTGGAATAGAATGGGTAGGTACTCTGGATGTTCTTCCAACACGATATTGAAGATGCTAGTTCCGCTAACCAGGGATGACAGGCCGCCTTCCTTGGCCTTGCTTAGGCAGAGAAGGCCGACGACATCGGACGGGTCGCAATGAAAATCAAGCTTTGAGGGCGTGCGATAGCCCCGCGTATCTATTTTGTCATGATCTTCGCCGAAGCTGATCACATGGCCGAGCAAATCGCCATCCGGATTTTGCGAAACCCCGACGCCCATGTGCATGCCAATCCCCCAGTAGAGCATGCCAATCTCGTCGTCCGCATACTTCCTCCGTGGGAGGCCGCGGATCATGCCAAAGCCACGGCAAGAGACGTCGTGATACATGAATCGTTTGAGGAATACACCGAAGGTAGGAAACGGGAAATCTGAGCGAACGAGGGTTTCCAGCGTCCGCTTATTGTTCCTCAATCCGGCAATGACATCGTCGATTTCTGTTAGGTAAGTCGGCGTCAGGTGGTGCAGCCAGACCTTATTTTTTTCAAGGTCGCAGCCCAGCCAGGCGCTGTCATCGGTAACCGGTGTGGTCAGCATGTTCGTTTCGACCGTCGTCATGGTAAATCTCCTCAGTCAGGCCACTATCTCCCGGTGGTGCGGCATTGACTGTTGGCAAAAACGTCTACCAACATGGCTGGTGATGAATAAACTATGACGAGCGCTGGGGGCAGGGCAAGCCATCGCCTTTGACATTCTTTCACGTTAGCGCTGACGTATGGCAATGGTGGGTATTGGCGATTATCCTCTTGATCCCATATGACAATCCTGTGGCCCTTTTTAAGGCAGGATTTAATTAAATCAGCCACCATGCTGGCAAGTCGGGGTTCCTCTGCGATTATCGCTGTGTTCTGCCGTGCCGAAAAGCGCTTGAACCTACATATGCAAGCTTGATTGTAGCTATAAATTTTTCGGTCTAGTTTCCGGCACCCTTGCTTCATTTAGCTATTGTTGGCTTATTCACTGGCGTCGTCGGTACAATGCCGGCGTTCGATTCCCTACACCCTTTCTGGCATTCCCATTGGCCAATCCACTGATCCTCGCGCTTGCTGCGATGTTTTTTCAGCAATCGTTCACCGTTCTTTCCAAGGCGGCAGTACCCCTGATCGCGCCTGTCGCCCTGGTAGACCTTGGTGCCTCGGCATCCTATGTCGGGGTGTATGTGGCTATTGCGGCCGCCGCGCAGACGCTGGTCGGCGTTGGCTGCGGTAATTTTATTCGCCGATATGGTGGGCTCCGCGTCAGCCAAGTTGGTATGTTCTTTGTGCTGATGGGCATGATTCTAGCTTCCATGGGGGTCAGCTGGCTTTTCGTGCTGACGGCTCTGTTCGTTGCGCTGGGTA
>CAUZNJ010000227.1:0-4051 GCA_963580965.1 Alphaproteobacteria bacterium
CATTCTCAACTAATATAATCTTATCAAGTTTCTAAATGCTAAATAATTTGGCCGTGCCAAGCTCGCAATTTTTAGAGCAGGTCAAATTACTGCCCCAAAACTCCTATCGGTCAACCATGATCTAAGCGACACCAAATTGCCCTCATCAGTCGGGAGAGGCCTGTTCCTGCAGGCAGCTAACAGTCAGAAACATCGCCACTTCCCACACGCAAAGAAAATCGCCGCGCCCAAGATGGGGCGCGCCGATGATTCATCTCATAACCGCAGGGACCTACTGGTCGTAACCGGGGTAAAGATCGTCAGCCAGCCGGCGGTGAGCAGCCCAGTTGATTTCATGAGTGCGTGGCCGGTTGCTCCGCGCAGATGCCTGCTCCAACATCTCGTCAGACGGCAAATAAAGATTTTCGTAGCCACCAGACAGCGCAGCGACCTGTGCCGTACAAGCAGCTTCTAACTGATAATGCCGCCACATGGCATCAGCAATATCTGGACCGCATGTGATCAGGCCGTGATTGCGCAAAATTAGGACATTGTTAGTGCCCAGCTTGGATGCCAGCCGCTGGCGCTCGTCGGTATCGATCGAGGGCCCCTCGTAGTCATGATAGGAAACCCGATTATGAAATAGAATTGCAGCCATGTTGACTGGTAACAGGCCCCACTTCTGCGCACTGACTGCAATACCATCCTTGGAATGCGTGTGGACGATGCATTTAACGTCAGAGCGTGCCTTGTGGACAGCGCTATGAATCACCCAACCCGCCTGAATGACACCATGCGGGCTGCCATCCAACGTGTTGCCCTCAAGGTCGATCTTTACCAAGGATGAAGCCGTGATCTCGCGATACAGGAAGCCATAGGGATTAAGCAAAAATTCCTCATTATTGCCAGGAATTTTGTATGAAATATGGTTAAATATTTGGCTATACCAGCCGAAATGCCAAGCGACCCGATAGGCGCATGCCAGCTCGACACGGGCCTCCCACTCCTCAGGGCTTACCCGGTCACGCATCGAGCGTGCCGGCAAATCATACATTCTGGCAACCATGTCGTTCCCCCCTTGCGAGCGCCGCTACGGCAACCCTTCCAAATCATATTACCAGAATTGCGCTAATGCGTCAGCGTCTTTGCGGTGGTGGTTGACCAGAGACTGACATTTGTCGAAATTCGTTAAATTGAGATCAATAATAATTTACACGAGGAAAATAAAATGGCTAGCCGACGGTTTATCCAGTGTGACGTATTTACATCGACCCCAACCAAGGGCAATGGATTAGCTGTCGTCGTCGACGCGGACGGAATGACTGATACCCAGATGCAAGACTTTGCTGCCTGGACCAATTTGGCGGAAACCACCTTTCTGTTAGCGCCGCGTGCTAGCAGCGCAGATTACCGTGTCAGAATATTCACACCATCCTACGAAATGCCATTTGCGGGGCACCCCACCCTTGGTAGCTGTGCTGCATGGATAAGGACAGGCGGCGTTCCCGACCGTGATGGTATAGTCGTGCAGGAATGCGGTGTCGGCCTTATCGAAATTGATCTGACGGGAGATGCCCCGGCTTTTATCGCGCCACCAACTAAAATTGAGCCCCTGGCGGCTGAAAGCCTTGGTGAGATTGTCGCCGCGCTAGAAGTCCACCCAGAAACAGTGGTTCGCACAGCAAAGCTTAATAACGGTCCCGTCTGGCAGGTCCTCGAACTTAAAGACGCAAATGCCGTTCTAGCAATAGATTCATCCAAGGTGCGCTGGCCAACCTTCCATTCAATAGGCTTGATTGGCGCTCATCCCGCTGGAGCAGAATGCCAATATGAGGTTCGCATGCTGGCGCCATCCAGCGGCATGAGCGAGGATCCTATTACTGGCTCGCTAAATGCGGCAATAGCCCACTGGATGTTAAGTGAGGGAAGATTATCGTCTGCGTTCGTTGTATCCCAAGGGACAAAAATTGACCGCGATGGTCGTGTCTTTATCAGACCAAGCTCATCGTACCCAGGCAAGGTACTAATCGGCGGCCATACCCAGATCCTAATTGAAGGAACTCTAGAAATATAAGGAATGACCGCCGCCAAGATACGAGTAGCCGACAATCAGCGTGATGCGCTACCTTACCACCACAATGTCCGCCAGTAGGAAGCTTAAAATCTCATGTCCATTAACGTCAAACCTATTGATCCAAAACACCCTAATTTCGCAGGCGAGGTCAGCGACATCGACTTGCGCCATGCTGATAACGCCATGCGCGCTGAAATAGAGGCGGCGATGGATAAATACGCTGTCCTCGTTTTTCACGATCAACCTTTCACGGATGCGGAGCAGCTCACCTTCAGTGAACCATTCGGATATCTAGAGCCAAGCCGCACGGCCATGCACCCGGATCATAAATCGCGATTTGATAAACGATTGTCGGACCTGTCAAACGTCAACTTCGAGGGCAAGATCGTACCGCCTAACGACCGTCGCTGGCAGGCTGCGCTCGGCAATCGACTGTGGCACTCCGATAGCTCCTTCAAGGCAACGCCATCGAAATATTCGATGCTATCGGCACGTATTCTGCCCTCCTGGGGCGGTGAGACAGAGTTTGCCGATCTTCGCGCCGCCTACGACGCCCTTCCGATACGCACGAAAGTGCGGGTGGAGAATCTGGTAGCGATGCATTCGAGAGCCTTTTCACGCGAAAAAATTGGTTTTGATGACTTTGCGCCAAACGAGATAGCAATGAACAAGCCGGTGCCCCAGACCGTCGTGCGTACGCATTCCGGCTCAAAGCGAAAAACACTATACCTTGCCTCTCATGCAGGTGAGATCATTGGCATGACCGTGCCAGAAAGCCGCATGCTGCTACACGATCTGACGGAGCACGCCACCCAGCGTGAATTTGTATATAGCCATTCCTGGAAGCTTGGAGATTTTGTCATATGGGATAACCGTTGCACAATGCACCGGGGCCGCGAATTCGACCGCACTGAAGTTCGTGATATGCGCCGCACTACCGTAGGTGACGTAGCACCGACAGTTGAACAGAAGATATCAGCCGCCTGATACAAATTTTCTTAGTCGATCGATCTGCCACTTGGCCGCCGAGGACATGTTTCTTTCGGTTGCTCGGATTACGCGCAAACGAAATTAAGTTCGCTCGTTCAGCCCCGCAACAGCGATTCTGGTCAGAAATTTCATCATGAAATTTCATTTGGCCAATTCACGGACATGATGGGAGGACGGAATGCTTTCGCCGGAGGATATCAAGGCCTACAGAGAAAATGGTTATATCGTTCTCCATGATTTCTTTAACCACGACAAGATCCGCGAACTTAGCAGGGTGTGTAACGCGTTATCCGCCGGCGCCCGCGACCTAACAAAAAATACCGCCCTTTTCGACCTCGAAGAAAGCCACAGGCCTGATGATGTTCGTGTGCGCAGGCTAAAGCGGCCGACAGAAATGGACCCAGCATTCCACCAGATGGCACGCGATTCTCGGTTGCTTGACGCCATCGGCGATCTGATCGGTCCGGCAATCCGCCTGACGCATCCCAAAGGAAAGCTTAATATAAAAGCTGCTGGATATGGCTCTGCCGTCGAGTGGCATCAAGATTGGGCCGCCTACCCCCATACCAATGACGATCTTCTAGCTGTTGGCATTCCTCTCGACGACTGCCTAAACGATAATGCCCCGATGATGATAATCCCCGGCAGCCACAAGGGGCCGGTTCATGATCATCACGTCGGGGGCTATTACAGTAGCGGCATTGATCCAAAGACCTCCGGTATCGATTTTTCCACCGCCGTCCCGCTGACCGGCCGGGCCGGCATGGTAACCTTTCATCATGTACGGGCAGTCCATGGGTCGGCTTTGAACCGCTCAGATCGACCCCGGCGGCTGTTCATCCTCCAGTACGCAGCGGCGGATGCCTGGCCGCTTTTGGGGGCAACAGATTTTGCCCAGTTCAATGAGGCGATCGTGCGCGGCGCACCAGTTCAGTCGCCCCGCATGGAGGCGCTACCAGTGCGTATCCCCCTACCCTTGCCCGAAACCCAAGGCTCAATCTATGAGCA
>CAUZNJ010000228.1:0-4026 GCA_963580965.1 Alphaproteobacteria bacterium
TGATTCTGCCATTTGGACTTATGCGTTATCCCCACCCGAAATAGCTGAACTCGAGGCCGCTCTGGAACATGCCCGGCAAACGGGGCGCAGCGGTTACGAAATTCGTCGTGAAGACTTTCCACTGCCGAATCTGGCTGATGCCATGAAGGCCTGGATTGCCGAGATTGAAGATGGGCGTGGTTTTTTGGTCGTTAAGGGCCTTCCTATTTTCAACCATGATGAGGCATCAATTTATGACCTCTATTGGGGGCTTGGTACGCACCTCGGTAATGGTATCATCCAAAATTATGAAGGGCGGCGCATCAACGAGGTGAGCAGCCGTGGCCATAGTTATGATGATGTGAATATTCGTGCCTACGCGACATCCAACGAGCTGTTTTTCCATAATGATCCTAGCGATCTTGCAATTTTAATGTGTGTCCGCCAGGCCAAGTCTGGTGGACTTAGTCATATTGCCAGCTCTTCTATGATCTATAACGATATTCTACGCGAACATCCGGAATACCTTGAAACGCTGTTTCAGGGCTTTCACCATGACGTGCGGGGTGAAGGGCCGACTGGTAAATTCGACGAGGTGACCGATGTCGCCATTCCAGTTTATAGCTATTTTGCGGGCAAGCTGAGTTGTTGTCTCAGCCCTAAGGCCTGCGTGACTGGGCGTGAAAAGATGGGTGGGACTCTGACGAATCTTGAACGCGAGATTTTTGCGTTTATTGAAAGCTGTTCCGCTCGGCCTGACCGACATTTATCATTCAAGATAGAGCCTGGCGATATGTTAATGATGAATAATTATACTGTATTTCACGGCCGCTCCGGGTTCGAAGACTGGGCAGATCCAGAACGCAAGCGGCTCCTCCTGCGTTTGTGGTTAAACTTGCATGAGGGGCGCCCCCTGGCACGGCGCTTTACGGGTCGATTTAATACTGGCGACCGTGGTGGTGCCGTCGTTCAGAACCATACCGACGAAATTGTGGCGGCGGCAGGGCGGTAGCCTTCCTCCCCCCCTTGCCCCCTCCGTAGTCTCTCAAATAAATCTATGAATCAGCCGGAGCGCTTGAATTTTTGAAACGACGGCACTGTCAACGGTGCCAGCTTGTCTACCGCGCCAATCCGCGAGATGACTTCACCAACATAAAGGTTGCCGTGGGAATCGCACCAGAGGCCATGCGGGGCTATGAAGTTACCCGGTAGTACCGGGTTATGACCGCCAACTCGTGCAACAATATTCCCGTCGGGGTCGCAGACTGTAACCCGCGAGATTGGATCATGACCCGTAGGTGGGCATTCGTGGGTGTTTGAGTGGACGTGTATCTGTCTTTCCATAGTCATCGACCAAGCCAGCTCAGCGATATGGATAAAGTCTTGGTCGTCGATGAAGATATCCGTGGGGCGGCTGACCCAATCCCAGCTTTGAATGTAACTACCATTGGGGGTAAATATCTGAATACGGCAGTTTTCGCGATCGGCAACATAAACTCGCCCTGAACTATCGACGGCGATGCCGTGCGGCAGATTAAACTCTCCGGGCCCCTTACCGGGTTGCCCCCACGACGTTAGATGCTTGCCATCCGCAGAGAAGCGATGCACTCGGGCGTTGCCATAGCCGTCGGCAATATAGAGATCGCCATTCTTTCCCCGGGCAACGTTGGTCACCCGGTTGAAAGGTTTGCCACCATACAGAACTGGGCTCTTTGTCAACTCATAACCCGTATCGGCTGCTACGCCGGGCTCGCCAAGAATCATTTTTACGTTGCCGTCGGTATCGAAGACCCGCACCGTATGGTCGTGGTCATCGGCTAGGTAAATCGAATCCTCATGGTCGATGAAAATTCCATGCGGGCTCTTAAAAATTCCATCACCCCAGGCGTTGAGAAATTTTCCCTCTTTATCAAAAATAATGATTGGGTGTTCGCTGCGATTAAAGACATAAACGCGGTCTCGGGAATCGACGGCAACGCCGACGACCTCGACGAAGGCCCAGCCCTCTGGCATTTGTTCCCAGCCTTGGATGACATCAAATTCAAACTTGTGCGGCCCGATGGGCATGCGACTATTCCTCCCTAGATTTCCGGTCACGAAGATTAGCCGGACCGTGTAAGTTTTTGAACTGGGGTTGTCCATGCGGAATGTTCCCAGCCAGTTTAACGTGACGTGGAACGTCTTCTCGCGCAAGCCGTTGGCTACGTTCGTTCGACATTAGGTAGATCTTGTTACGGGCGGGCACCTAAATAGAACCTTACCAGGGTGTTGTTTTTTGTAACAATATCTATATCTCGTCGTTGTTATTGGAAGGTTGATAGTTCAATGATTTCTGACACCCCCGTGATCTGGGGTGTAGAAAGTTGCTTGCATTCTGAAAGATGCAGAACGTGCAAGGGCGGTGACCAGGGCGGGGTTGCCAAATTTCATGAATTAGGCTTAGCAGGAGTTTTTCCTTGTGGTTTTTCGTGGCGTTCGTGGTGAGTGATGTAGACGGTTGACGCCAGGATGATTGTCCCACCGACCCAGGTCGATAGGTCGACGATCTCAGCGAAGAACGCATAGCCAATAATTGCTGACCAAATTAGTTTAAAGAATTCTAGTGGAAGTATGGCTGATGCATCGGCCAGCGTATAGGCGCGGACCATGGCGAGTTGGCCGATGCTGCCAAAGCATCCGGCAGCAATCATCCAGGTTAATTGTTCGAGGTTCGGCGCAGTCCATACGGGGATAGAAGCGATAAACGATACTGGCGTTGTCACTAATCCCATGTAGATGGTCATCGTCACCGAACTTTCAGTGGTTGCCAACCGCTTGACTAAAATAACGGCAATAGCGGAAAGTATGGCTGACACGAGAACCAAAACGGCACCAAAGTCCAAAGAATCTGAACCTGGTTGTATAATAATCAACATACCCACAACACCAATCACCAGTGCTGAAACGCGACGAACCTTGATGGTTTCGCGCAGCACTAGAACGGCTAATACCGCAGCGAATAGTGGCGTCGCGAAGAACAGGGCAGCGACCTTGGCCAGCGACGTGTATTTGAGCGCCAGAAAAAAGCACAGCATGGATACCGCGTTTACACTGCCCCGCGTGATATGCGCCCCAAGACGTCGGGTCTTTAACGGGGCTAGGCCTTGTTTAATAAATAGCGGTGCAAAGAAAAGAAGCCCGAATACAGAGCGGAAAAAACTGATTTCAAATGGATGTAGCACTGATGATAGATGACGAAATATCGCGCTCATTATCACCATGGCCAGGGTCGCTAGCAGCATGGACGCCATGCCGCGCTGCGTAGCAGATCGGGCCATTATGGTTTCGGCCTTATATGGGAAGTGAGTGCGACGCCAAACAGCCTCACTAATGATATTCCTTGGTATCACTCCAGGGACGTGGCGGGAAGACCAGCAGGCCTCTAAACGACGCTATTGGGCCTTCCTCGCCATTAAAAAACGGTGCAAAATGAGACAATGCGAAAAACTCTATTCTATTTTCATTCCCTGTCATCGCCCTGGACCTATATGGGCGGACCACGCCTGCATGCCCTGATCGCTAAACATGACCTTAACGTATTGCTACGCCCGACCTCGGTAGTCGGTGAAAACGGTGGCATTCGCCTGCGTACCCGGCCCAATAATCGTCAGGCCTATCACGAGGTTGAGCTTGACCGCTGGCGCACATTTCTCAACATGCCGTTGGTTCTGAGACCTAAATACTATCCTTCTGATCCGCAGTTTTCTGCCCGCATGGTTATCGCTGCAGATATATTGGGGTGGGATTCTCTGAATCTTAGCCACGCGCTTTTACACGCTCTATGGAGCGAGGAACGCGACATCCGCGATCCCGGCGCTCGTCAGGCCATTGCCGACAAATTGGGCCTCGACGGAGCACGGCTTGTGAAGATGGAAAATACTTCGGCAATCATGGGGCGGTGGAAAGCTATTCACCAGGAAGCCCTTAGCGCAGGCATTTTTGGCTCGCCGACTTATGTTCTCGATGGTGAGATTTTTTGGGGCCAGGATCGGCTTGAGTTTCTCGACC
>CAUZNJ010000229.1:0-4006 GCA_963580965.1 Alphaproteobacteria bacterium
GCCGGTCTAAACGGAAAACTCAAACATGATGATACCTGAGAATTTTGCTAAAGGCAGACTAGGCTGGAAGTAGCCTCAGAAACCTTCCCGTTCCAGGCGCTTGCGTTCCAGCTTGCGGGTGCGACGCACCGCTTCAGCCTTCTCACGCGCCCTGCGCTCCGATGGCTTCTCATAAGCACGGCGCAATTTCATCTCCCTAAAGACGCCCTCACGCTGCATCTTTTTCTTGAGGACTTTCAGGGCCTGATCGATATTGTTATCGCGAACTACGACTTGCACGGTTCTCACGTACTCCAGAATGTCTCATAGACGAGGGAATTACTATGGAATTGCTGTTCCCGTCAGGGCACGGTATCTCGTAACATATCCCCGCTGGGATGGAAAGGCTCCACTCGGCTTCTTTTACCGGATAAGGTAGAGACGATGGCCATCTTAAAAATTGCCCGAATGGGTCATCCGGTGCTTGGCAGGATTGCTGGTCCTGTCGCTGATCCGACTGCGCCCGAGATATCCCGACTTGTAATGGACATGGTTGATACCATGGCAGACGCGCCGGGTATTGGTCTTGCTGCGCCACAGGTGCACGTTCCGTTGCGGGTTGTTGTTTTCTATTTGCCGCGGGGGCGGGCTGGCGCCGAGGAAGATAGCGACGACGATGAATCTGGGGACTTGGACGTGCCACTAACAGTCCTAATAAATCCAGAAATCGAACTCCTTTCCTGCGCCACGGATGAAGCCTGGGAAGGCTGCTTATCTTTACCGGATATGACCGGGTGGGTGTCGCGACATACACACATTCGTTATCGTGGCACGAATCATCATGGCGAGAAAATCGACCGCGAAGCGCGTGGCATGCATGCCCGGGTTGTTCAGCATGAGTGCGATCACCTGGATGGGGTTCTCTACCCGATGCGTATGGCGGATCTAACGATGTTTGGCTTCAAGGACGAGATGGCGCGTACTGTGCAGGACACCGACACCGATAATGTAGAGGATACCTAACCTTGGAAACATCGGACGCTGCGGCGGCAGAATATTGTGATTTGCGCGATTCCATTGTCCAAGGTGCTCTGATTCATGCCGCTTTCGATGGCTGGACCATGAAGGCATTGGCAGCTGGCGCTGCAGATGCCGGCCTGACGTCGGATGATGCCGCCCGGGCCTTTCCCAATGGCGTTGTTCAGGCGGCGGAACACCTTTCCGATTGGGCCGACCGTCTGATGCTGGCCCGGCTCGCTCTCCAGGATGTTGACTCTATGCGTATGCGCGACCGCATTATCCTAGGTGTACGAGCTCGGCTCGAGGTGCTGGCTGCCAACCGCGAAGGAGCGCGCCGGGTGCTCGGCTTTACTGCACTGCCGGCACATGCGGGTCTAGCCAGCCGCTGTGTTTATCGCACCGTCGATGCCATCTGGCATGCTGCTGGCGACAGGTCAGCTGATTTTAGTTTCTATACCAAGCGGGGCTTGTTGGCAGCGGTGTATGGCTCGACCGTGCTTTATTGGCTTGCCGATGATTCCGAGAATTCCGCTGATACTTGGACCTTCCTTGACCGCCGTATCGCTGATGTTATGCGAATCCCTGGCATTAAGGAACGGCTATGGAAACCTTTTGCCCAGATGGCGCGCGCCGCTGGAAACTTGTGTGGCGGCCAGTCGTCTCGTCGCTCTTCCTAAAATATTCCGGCGTTGACAGTATTGCTTGGATTCATCTGATTACTTTCGGTTGTGCACTCTGGATTCTATTTGAAAAGTGCAAAAAAAATTCTGTTTTCAATGGAAATGGAATAAAAAACTTTTCATGCAGCAGGAAAAGATGGCTTGCTAGCCACCCGCAATTAATCCATTTGGGACTATTCTGTTGAGTCAAATCTGGTGTATTAAGAATAGCTGATAAAGGGTCTTGTGGTCCGGGATTTACTGCGCCCAACCCTCACGTTTTCTTTATGCCGTTTGCGACCCGCGAGGATAAAGCCGCGTAATGTGGCCCATTTTGCGGCCGGGTAGAGCCTTCGTCTTTCCGTAAAGAT
This sequence comes from Alphaproteobacteria bacterium, assembly GCA_963580965.1. GTDB lineage: Bacteria > Pseudomonadota > Alphaproteobacteria > Rhodospirillales > CAMCUA01 > CAMCUA01. Next base: position 2,030 of record CAUZNJ010000229.1, read on the forward strand.
TAAAATTAGCCTCGGGGTCGGCGAGAATGGTTTGCCAGTCCGCTGCGTCGTCGCCGATAAGATTGGTCATCACCGCATCTGAATGCCGCCTGGGTGAACCAAGCGGCAGGCCGCAAACCGCACGGACAAACTGCTCAAATTGGCTGGTGATACAGGCATCGATGGTCCAATGGCCGGAATTGTGCGGGCGTGGGGCTATTTCGTTGATCAGCAATCTGCCGTCGCTCGTGATAAACATTTCGACTGCCAACAGGCCGACCAGCTCCAGGGATTCGGCGATGTGGCGGGCCATTACGGCTGCTTTCTCTGCCATATCATCGGGAATTCTCGCAGGTGCGATGGTTGTCGCCAGAATATGATCCTTGTGTCGGTTCTCGACAATATCGAAGGCGGCGGTTTCGCCAGCTGGATTGCGAGCGATAATAGCCGATACCTCGTAGCGAAAATTTACGAATTCCTCGAGAACTCCTTCATTTGCACCCATCAGCTCCCAGGCCTCGCCAATGTTCATGTCGGGACTTATCAATACTTGGCCCTTACCGTCATAACCCAGGCGCGTTGTTTTAAGCACGGCTGGCCGGCCCAGAATTTTGACTGCATTGGCGAGCTCAATCGCGGTGCCAACCGCACGGTAGGGCGCCGTTGGTGTGCCGATGCGGTTAAGAAAGTCCTTTTCGCGCAGTCGGTCCTGGGAGATGTGCAGGCATTTCCAGTCCGGCCGTAAAGGTACGTTCTGGGCAAGGCGGCGGACACTATCGTGGGGCACGTTCTCAAACTCAAAGGTTACTACGTCAACGGATTTTGAAAACGAATCGAGGGCTTCGGCGTCGTCATAGGCAGCGACGGTGGTAAAAGCGGATACCTGCTGGGCGGGGCCATCTTTGTCTGGGGTGAATATATGGCAGCGGTAACCTAGCCGTGCGGCGGCCATCGCAGTCATGCGGCCAAGCTGGCCGCCGCCCATGATGCCGATGGTGGCGCCCGGCACTAGGGGGCGGGGAGGGTGGGCGGCCAAAATATTCAAGTCCCCGTGTCGGGCGCGTCGGCGATGGCCTCGGTCTGACGCAGCCGCCAGGCATCGAGGGCGGTGCAAACTGCATTATCGTTCAGGGCGATAACTGCGGCTGCCAAAAGGGCCGCGTTGATGGCGCCGGGCTTGCCAATCGCCAGGGTGCCGACCGGCACCCCGCCTGGCATCTGTACGATAGACAGCAGACTATCCATGCCTTTTAAATGCTTGCTCTTGATGGGAACACCTAACACTGGCAATGGCGTCATGGCTGCCGTCATGCCCGGCAGGTGCGCGGCGCCACCGGCACCTGCAATGATGACTTTGATGCCACGTCCGCGGGCGCCGGATGCGTATTCGTATAGGCGTTGAGGTGTACGATGGGCCGATACGACCCGCGTCTCATGGCTGACACCAAGCGCTTTCAGTGTATCAGCGGTATGGCGCATGGTTTCCCAGTCGGATTGACTGCCCATGATGATTCCGACATCGACAGCCATGTTGGCCGTATCCTCCGCTCCTGAAGAAAATAAATCCAAGAATATAGAAGTGCGACCACTGAGGGCAAGCACGTCAAGAAATAGTCGTTTGGTGCTGGTCTATATGATTGCCAACTTAGTATCGGGGGATAATGTCGGGGAACCGAGCCCCTTTAGCGCGTTGAGCACGGCGCCTGTCATCGATACGCTCAAATAGGCCTCGTAAAGTCCTGTCGTATTTGCACCCATGCCAGATAGGCAGTCGCCCTTACCGACTAATGATATATTGCCGCCAGCATGGTATGATTGACAGCGTTGCAGTCGAGCCCTTCCCAGTGCAAGTGGCGGCAAGCCGTCGCGGCCTCGAATTCTGAAATAAACCCACTTTGCAACAAACGCAGATTTGCCTCACACTCAGGGGACGAGAAAAAGATGCAAACTGCCTCCATCCTTGTTTGCATAAAAAGGGGGGGTGATTCAGCACAGGCG
>CAUZNJ010000230.1:0-3996 GCA_963580965.1 Alphaproteobacteria bacterium
AAAAAGTCCATTATGATTTTGCGCCGATCCTTGTTCGTCTTCACCGTGCTGTTAGTCGGCCCGTCGGTCTCGGCGCTCGGCGGTTGTGCGCGACTTGCCGGTGATTGGACTGTGGCTAGCCGTGAGCCCGCCGGGATCGCGCCGGATCCGGCTCTGACCCGTGAAGCGGTGGTTCAGGTTTACGCCGCCCGGGCCTTTAAATGGCGGGGTGCTTTTGCTGTCCATACCTGGATATCTATCAAACCCGAAGCGGCCGCAGCCTACACGGTCATGGAAGTGACCGGCTGGGGGGTGCGTCATGGCGGGGCGGCGGTCAATATCGAAGAAGATGCGCCCGATCGTTATTGGTATGGCGCGCGACCTGATCTGTTGGCAGAACTGCGCGGCGATGCGGCAACCCGCGCCATTGCCAAAATTCGTGCCGCCGTGGCCCGCTATCCCTATCCAGATAGTTACCGCACCTGGCCTGGCCCCAATTCAAATACTTTTACCGCCCATGTGTTGCGCCAGGTGCCGGAACTCAAGACCGACCTGCCGCCGACCGCCATCGGTAAGGATTTTCTGCCAGGCCCTGGTTTTGTCGCCCGCACGCCGTCGGGCGGCGGCGGCCAGGTCTCGCTCTTGGGCTTGGCTGGTGTGCTGGTCAGTGCCGAAGAAGGGCTGGAAGTGAACCTCTTAGGGCTGTCGTTCGGCATTGATCCCGGTGAATTGGCGCTCCGCCTGCCGGGCATTGGCAAGATCGGGTTTAACACGGATGAGACAGGTGCCGCCGCGGCGGCAAACTGACGCACTATCAGCTATGGCATCCATCGCGCCCGCAACATCAGCGCCAAATTTTTAACAACCCAAAGAATTTGGTGAGGGCATTTTCCCTATCCGACGCTTCCCCATCGGGCATCTTTCCATCCACTGTGGCGGCAGGAAGTTCCGGTGTGGGGGCGGGAGGTGCGGCTTCAGGCGATGGGCGTTGGCCGGGCGTCGCCTGCCCGATCTTCGCATGGGTGCCGTCGCAATACGGCATTATCTCGCTATGACCGCAATAACAATGATTGCTCATGCTTCATCATATCCTGTTCGGCGCAAAAAAGCCGCAAACCATCGTCTTCGAAAGTCTTCGGTAAGAGCGACAGGGCGGCTTCGCGTTAGGAAGCTGTCGAAAACTTGAAGGGGCCAAGCTTTCGGGTGTTTCGCCCGGAAAGGCGAATCGGCGGAGAATAACGCCTTTGGGGGCGTTCCCGTCATTCCTGGTGGATTCATTCTTTGTAACCTTACGGGGATATTATGCTCTCACCAAAACTTGAATTAAGGTGTTTAGCTTGTGAAGGTGCTCACAAATAGGTTTGTCCCAGGCCATAAACTGGGGGGGAGCGATCAATGTCCATCATCACTGAAATATCAATGACTGCCATTAGTGCGCTTGCCACTCTGTTCGTGTTTATGATCGGTGTGGCTGTTGTGGTCGTTGTCATCTTGTTTGTTTGCGATGTTATCCAGACGGGGGATGCCGTTCGTCGAAATTACCCGGTGATTGGCCGATTCCGCCACTTTTTCTCTACCCTCGGTGAATTTTTTCGGCAGTATTTCTTCGCGATGGATCGCGAGGAAATGCCGTTTAACAGGGCAGAACGCGACTGGATCTACAGATCGTCTGTCCGTCGTCATATAAATTGGAACACAGAGCAGTCTGATCTAAAGGAGGATCTGGCTCATCTGGTTTGTTATTTTAAGCGGCGTATTTGCGGTATTGCAAGCGCCGGGTCTCCATTGTTTTTCGTTTGATCCTTTCCCGTTGTTTTAAAATAGATTGCCCACGCCCGAAGTAGACGTCTGCGGGGGTGAGGTTGTTGATGCTCTCGTGGTATCGGTGATGATTGTAATGATCGACGAATGCTTCGATCTGCGCCTCAAGGTCTGCCGGAAAGAAGTAGTTCTCCAGTAGGATGCGGTTCTTCAGGGTCTGGTGCCATCGCTCGATCTTGCCCTGTGTTTGCGGGTGATATGGCGCCCCCCTGACGTGCCCCATTTTCTTATTCCCCAGCCATTCAGCCAGCTCACCAGAGACGTAGCTGGACCCATTGTCAGATAACAGTCTCGGCTTGTGTGCAACCTGGGCCTGATCACAGCCTGATGCCTGTAAGGCGAGGTTTAGTGTGTCAGTAACATCGCTCGTCTTCATGGTCGTGCATAGCTTCCAGGCAATGATATAGCGTGCGTAATCATCAAGGACCGTCGACAGATACATCCAGCCCCAGCCAATGACCTTCAGATAGGTGAAGTCGGTCTGCCACAGTTGATTGATCGCCGTGGTCTTGTCCCTGAACTCATCAGCGGCCTTGATGAGGATGAATGCAGGGCTGGTAATCAGATCAAGGGATTTGAGCAGGCGATAGACGGAAGCCTCTGAGACGAAGTAGCTTTCTGTGTCTGTGAAGCGCACAGCAAGTTCACGGGGAGACAGTTCCGGCACATCCAGCGCAAGATCAACAATACGCTGACGAACATCATCAGGAATACGATTCCAGACCCGTGATGGCCTGGGCGCTTGATCCTCCAGGGCTTCAGGCCCAGCAACTTGATAGCGATCGTACCAACGATAAAACGTGGTGCGGGGAATGCCCAGCTTATCCAACGTTTGTTTGACTGGCAGGTGAGAACCTTCAACAAGGCGAATGATCTCAAGCTTTTCAGATGCGGAATATCTCATTCGTCGTCTCCCCCATCCGCGATCATGCTTTTTTTAAGAAGACGCAGCTCCAATGTCTGCTCGGCAACAACCTCCTTCAAATCACGCGCTTCGCGGCGCAGGGCCGTTACATCGCCCTGAGATGCCGCCCGAGCCGTATCACCGGAAAGCCGACGCTTGCCGGCCTCAAGGAACTCCTTCGACCATTTGCAATAGATGCTCTGGGCAATGCCTTCTCGACGGCAAAGTTCGGCAATGCTGTCCTCACCACGCAGGCCATCAAGGACAATGCGGATCTTTTCTTCTGCCGAGTACTGCTTACGCGTTGCCCGGCGGATATCTTTGATAGCCTTAGCGACACCCGTCTGTCGTGTCTGCAATTTCTGTCTCATCTTCGTTCCCTTCGGTCACTACGATGAGCCAGAAATTCTCTCTTATGCAATCCCGCTGGTTTGTTCCATAAGCGCTGACGTTAGACACTCCATGCTGAGGGGTCTGTATCGGTGTCATGTCCGAGGGATGTCCGAGTGTGACCTCAGATGAACAAGGGAACCCAGCGATCTCCTATTTCATATATTTTTTAAAAAATTCTATTGTCCGTTTATGAGAATCTTTATCGGCGTTTTGAGCAACTTCATCGTAAGGGTGTTTTTTATAGTTCTTTCTATCCCATGCGTGATCGGCATCTGGATAAACATGGGTTTCAAGTCTCGCTCCTCTGCTCCTTAATTCGTCCCACGCTTCCTCAGCAAACTTAATCCTTTGGACGCTGTCACCACCACCGTGTAACGCCAATATTGGGGTGCTTGATTTAGAGAAATATTTCATTGGGTAGGGATTGGTTATTTCTCTGCCATAATTTGCCTTCCAAACACCATAGTGAGAGACACCAGCACTCACTTTCGAACTTCCCGTTAAATAACCAACCCAGAACCCTCCGTTGGAAAAACCTGTGGCAAAAATATTTTCTTTCTGAACCTTCGGATCATTTCTCATGAGACCAACGACTTCAGATAAATCTTTTTCGATGTCCTCCCTAAAACGATCGAATGTGTCCATCCTCGATCTGGGGGTGATGCCATGTTTAACAAAGAAATTTGGAGCATAAACAGCGAAACCATCATCTACATACCGCTGGATAAGGTGTTTTACTGTCTTAAATCCACCACTGGTATGAAGCGCTATTACTGCTGGAAATGGACCAGAACCATCGGGATAAAATTTTTCATGATAAATTGCTTCTGCTCGGACGCTGCCAGCAAAAATTAAACAAACTACCAAACCCCAAAAAACGTTAGCGCACTTCTTCATAT
>CAUZNJ010000231.1:0-3988 GCA_963580965.1 Alphaproteobacteria bacterium
TACAATACCCGGACATGCGTTCCGCGGTGGAGGCGGATCTTAGTCAACTCAAGCTGGTCTTCTCCCTCTACCGCCGCTACGACAAAAGCATCGATTTCAGCGACATCCACACAGAACTTGCTGACCGCCTGGACGAGGAATTGGATTATCGGCGCGAGGCCCAGAACATGGCTCTCTATCGGCATGTTCTGGCGAAGGAGCCGGGTGTAAGGGTGCCGGATGTGGAGCCAGATTTGTCGACCGATCGGTTGCTAACTATGAGCTGGCTCGACGGTGTGCCGTTATTGACCCTTAAGGATGCTGACCAGGAGGTTCGGAATACCATCGCCATAAACATGTTCCGAGCCTGGTACGTGCCCTTCTATCAATACGGTGTCATCCATGGTGATCCGCACCTGGGAAATTACTCGGTGCGCTCCGATAGCTCCATCAACCTGCTAGATTTTGGCAGTATTCGGGTCTTCACGCCGAGTTTTGTTACGTCCGTTATCAATCTCTACAAGGCGGTTCGTGATGATGATGAGGCGCTTGCTGTCCATGCTTATGAAACCTGGGGTTTTAAGGGCCTCGACCGGGCCATGATTGCCATCCTCAATCAGTGGGCTGAATTTATTTATGCGCCGCTGCTTGAAGACCGCGTCCGCGCAATTCAGGACGGCGGTAGTACGATTTACGGCGCCCAGGTGGCGGCCAAGGTGCACCGCGAACTGCGCGAGGCTGGAGGCATCAAGCCGCCGCGTGAATTCGTTCTGATGGACCGTGCAGCCATTGGCCTTGGTTCGGTTTTCTTGCACCTCAAGGCTGAAATTAACTGGTACCAACTGTTCCAAGGCCTTATCGCCGACTACGACGAAGGGACCCTGGGGCGCTGCCAGAAGACGGCCTTCAAGAAGGCCGGCGTGCCGTTAGCGTATTAGGGTGTGTACCCATGGAGGCTGCCGGATTGTGGTTATTAATTCTGGTCCACAGGTGAGCTGTCCAGATGGTCAAATCATAATTGCCAAATTGCTTGAAGACATTGAATAATATTCTCATTCTTTGTGGGAATTGATTCTCATCAATCGGGTCTTGTCTTAAGGGGTGCCATCCACTCCATTTTGCATATGCACGGGCTAATGCCCGGACCTTTCCTGCAGAAGGAAATGCGGGAGGTGGTCTAAGCCACCTTCATTGCCATGCGGCAGAATTTTTTTTATGTTTTTTGGTAACTTACTGATCGACGCCAAGATATTTTTCCGTATCAGCAAAATCCGGCGCAGTACCTTGCGGTTATCACTTCCTTACCGGCAATTCATTGCATTGCAATGAAGAGCAGCGAGGATGCCCTTACCGGTGCCATCACCTGCTAGCGCTTTTGGATGCAGGCTCCGTCGACAGTATCACCGGGTTGGTTGTTGGCGCATTGGTAGAGATTGGTTTGTGTGCTTGGCGTTCTGATGTCTTGCATTTCAAGGCGCTCTCAAAACATTATTGAGGTGCTTGGTGATAATACCCATAGAGGCCTTGTAAATCGATGGGACAGTTGCGATAAATTCTACCTTCACAAATTAATGCTATGTATCCGGTTAGGGACAAAGCGCTGTTCCGGGAGAAGTTGCTCCGTACCGAGAGAAAATCAGGGATAGCGCCACCCATGAAAATTGCCATTCCCAAGGAAATCCATCCCGGTGAGAATCGTGTGGCCGCATCACCGGATATCGTCCGTCGACTGATAGCGCTCGGCTTTGAGGTGACCGTTCAGGCTGGTGCTGGGTCTGGTTCATCTTTTTCAGACAAGATGTACAAGGATATCGGCGCTGCCGTTGCCAATAACGCCGGGGCGGCACTATCGGATGCTGATGTCGTGCTGAAAGTTCAGCGCCCATGCCAGGGTGGAAAAGATGGCGCCAACGAGATCGCACTATTAAAGAAGGGCGCCATCGTAATCGCCAATCTTCAAATTCTTAGCCGTCTCTCCGATGCCGGTGTTTATGCCAAGGCCGGCATAACCACCTTCGCCATGGAGATGATGCCGCGTATCACTCGGGCCCAATCGATGGACATCTTATCGTCGCAAAGTAATTTGGCTGGCTACCGCGCCGTGCTCGATGCCGCGGCGCACTATGGACGCGTATTTCCGATGATGATGACGGCAGCTGGGACTGTGCCGCCGGCCCGCGCCTTCGTTATGGGCGCTGGCGTTGCTGGATTGCAGGCTATTGCTACCGCCCGTCGCCTGGGTGCCGTAGTGACGGCCATCGACGTTCGTGCGGCTGTAAAGGAACAGGTTGAAAGCCTTGGTGCCAAGTTTATCGAAGTGGACCCAGAAGCGACGAAGAACGCCGAGACCGCTGGTGGCTACGCCCGCAAGATGGGTGAAGATTTTCAAAAAAAGCAGAATGCGGTGGTTCATAAACACCTAAAAAAGCAGGACATCGTTATTTGCACCGCCCTCATCCCTGGCCGTCCCGCGCCGGTGTTGATCTCCGAGGCGATGGTTAAGGACATGAAGCTCGGTTCGGTTATCGTTGACCTTGCGGTCGAGGCTGGAGGCAACTGCCCCTTGTCTGAGCCTGGCAAGGTGGTGGTCAAGCACGGCGTAACCATCGTCGGCTACGACAATATGCCCAGCCGTGTGGCTGAGGAAGCTAGTGCCTTGTATGGTAAGAATCTTCTTAATTTTCTGACCGCTCAGGTCAATAAAGACAGCAAAGTATTTTCTATCAACTGGGATGACGAGGTTATTAAGGGCACGCTGATTACTCGTGGTGGCGCCGTCGTCAACGACCGTATTGCCGAAGCCGCTAACGCTGCGTCGGCACCAAAGCCGGCGGTCCGGCGCAGTAGAAAACCGTCTTCCCGGGCGCTTCTTGATGGCGCAATCACGGCCAAACCTAAATCAAAGAGTGAGTGATCATGGACCCAGTAACCTTTGCCGAACAAAGTACCCGCGTCGCCACCGAGGCTGCACGTCTGGCAAAAGATATTGAGGTTCTGGCTCAGGGAGCGGTGCGGTTGGTAGTTGAGTCCACCCAAGCCGCCGGAGGCGACCCATTTCTGTTTTTGTTCACGATTTTCGTGCTGGCTGTCATCATAGGTTTTTATGTTGTGTGGAGCGTCACGCCAGCGCTGCATTCACCGCTGATGAGCGTCACCAATGCCATCTCGTCGGTGATCATCGTCGGGGGGCTGATCGCCGCGGGACCGGTTAGTATGGATTTCTCCAAGGTTATGGGTTTCTGTGCCGTTTTGCTTGCATCCATCAACATTTTTGGCGGCTTCATCGTGACCCAGCGCATGCTGGCGATGTATAGCCGCAAGAAGTAGGGAACCGGCTAAATGAGTAGTAATCTCACCGGCTTCTTCTATTTGGTGTCGGCCGTCTGTTTCATTTTGGCGCTGCGTGGGTTGAGCTCGCCTGAATCTGCACGGCGCGGCAATCTTCTGGGTATTATCGGCATGGTCATTGCCGTCGTTACGACGTTGGTGAATCCTGCAGTATTGAGCTACAGCACAATTCTCATTGCCATTCTTATCGGTGGGTCAATCGGGACTGTGGTGGCAAAGAAAATTGAGATGACGGCTCTGCCACAGCTAGTTGCGGCTTTTCACTCGCTGGTCGGCCTCTCAGCGGTCTTTGTTGCCACGGCTGCATTGTTCCAGCCGGCTGCCTACGGTATAGGCACACCCGGCACTATCCCCGCCGCTAGCCTTCTAGAAATGGGGCTTGGTATGGCGATCGGCGCCGTCACTTTTTCCGGCTCGCTAATTGCCTTTGCTAAACTTCAAGGCATCATGAGCGGTACGCCCATCACCTTTTCCGGGCAGCATTCTCTGAATGCTCTGGTCGGTATTTGCATCTTTGCGCTGGTTATAATTTTTTCTGCGACAGAATCATACGCTGTTTTCTGGCTGCTTGTGATTCTGGCCTTAGCCATCGGATTTTTGCTGATCATTCCCATCGGGGGCGCCGACATGCCGGTCGTGGTCTCCATACTCAACAGCTATT
>CAUZNJ010000232.1:0-3979 GCA_963580965.1 Alphaproteobacteria bacterium
AACCGGCTTATCGCCCAAAAGGGTTCCGTCACCATAGATGGCGTGTCGTTAACCGTTAATTCTGTCGATGAAAAACGACTCGGCGTCAACATCATTCCACATACCCAAGCAGTGACCACATTTGGTGGGCTTGAGCCTGGCAGTGCTGTTAATTTGGAAGTCGATATGCTGGCTCGCTACGTTGCCCGTCTTCTAGTGGATAAAATATAACATTATGTTACCTATAGGATGGTTCTCCGAGTGTACCCGTTACGCACATTTTTTTGTTTACTGCTAATTGGACTTTTAGTGACCAACGGGTGAATTCAGGGAACCATCCTATAGGTACCATAATGTTAAACTCTATCCACTAACCAAGGATGCGCCGTGACCCCCAAAGATTTTCTGTCGCCCATCGAGGATATCATTGACGATGCGCGCAACGGCCGCATGTTTATACTTGTTGATGATGAAGAACGCGAAAATGAGGGCGATCTCGTCATTCCTGCCCAAATGGCAACACCCGAGGCCATTAACTTCATGGCTAAGAACGGTCGTGGGTTAATCTGTCTTGCGCTAACCCCCAAACGGGTGCTGGATTTGGAGCTGCCGCTCATGAAGCAGCTAAATGCCAGCCGTCACCAGACTGCATTCACTGTTTCAATTGAGGCGATGGAGGGCGTGACCACTGGCATTTCAGCATCCGACCGGGCGCGCACTATTCAGGTAGCCATCGACCCGATGAAAGGCAAAGCAGATATCGGTTCTCCGGGCCATGTCTTTCCGCTTGAGGCCCGCGATGGCGGTGTGCTGGTGCGTACCGGTCATACAGAAGCGTCCGTTGATGTCGCCCGTCTGGCTGGGCTCAATCCTTCCGGTGTGATCTGTGAGATCATGAACGAGGATGGCACCATGGCTCGTATGCCGGACCTGATGAAATTTTCTCAGTTTCATGGTCTAAATGTGGGAACCATTGCCGACCTAATTGCCTATCGTCTAAAGCACGACCGGATAGTCGAGCCCGTCCTCGAAACCGTGATCGATAGCGTCTATGGGGGTGAATTTCGGGTTGTTGTGTACAAAAACAAGGTCGCATTTTCGGAACATATTGCCTTGATCAAAGGCGATATTGACGGCGAGGGTCCTTTGCCGGTGCGCATGCATGCTCTAAATGTTGTCGAGGACGTGCTGGGTGATAATGCCAGCGGCCGCGCCACGCATTTGCATCGTTCCATGCGCATGATTTCTAAGCATGGGCGTGGGGTTATCGTTCTGATCCGGGAGCCACAACCGACAATGGTTTCTGATTTTCTACGGTCACGGACGGATCACAGCGGCAATGGGTCGAGCCAATTACGCGACTACGGCGTCGGTGCACAAATATTACTCGACCTTGGTGTGCGCGATATGATTTTGCTGTCGAATACACAGCGCACACTTATCGGGCTGGAGGGTTACAATTTGTCGATCGTTGAGCGCCGGGAAATCCCCAAGGACGAATCTTGATATGGCTATTAATATTCTCATCGTAGAAGCCCGTTTTTACGAGGAACTCGCAGATGATCTCGTGCGCGGCGCCATCTCGGTTTTGAAAGAGGCGGGCGCGACCTTTGACCGCCTGGACGTGCCCGGGGTATTCGAGGTGCCGGCCGCCGTACACATGGCCGCCAGCACGGCGGAAGATCTGCCGGTGGGGGTCTATGATGGCTTTATCGCACTCGGCTGTGTCATCCGTGGCGAGACGGATCATTACGATCAAATTTGTCGTGAGGCCAGCCGTGCTTTAATGGATGTAAGCATTGCAGGCATCCCGGTCGGTTTTGGCATTTTGACATGCGGCACTTACGATCAGGCAAAGGAGCGCGCCGATGTTGATCGTAAAAATAAGGGCGCGGAAGCGGCGCGAGCTTGCCTGCGCATGATCGAAGTGCGCCGTATCTTGAATCAGGGATTACAATGAGCACATCGGCGGCATTACCAAGGCTTTCACTAACTGTGAACCGAGGTAGCCAGCGCTTGGCCGCGCGCCTTGCTGCTGCCCAGGTTCTATATGAGATGGAAATGGCTGGTGCAGCCGCCGATGCAGTTCTTGCCGATCACCACGCCGAACGTTGGCCGCTGGCCGAAGATGATGAAATGCTCAAAGATAAAGGCGATTCTGTAGCTCCCGACCGAGCTCATCTGGGTTTTGTCGTGCGCGGTGCCATGGAACGCCAAGCCGACATCGACCGAATGATCGACAGCGCCCTTAACAAGGGTTGGACCATGGAGCGGATCGAAGCTCTAATGCGGGCCATTCTTCGCTGCGGTACTTACGAACTGCTTGCAATGGGTGAAGTGCCGCCAAAAGTGGTGATTAACGAATATGTCGAAGTTGCCAAAGCTTTTTATGCGGGCACGGAGCCGTCACTGGTCAACGGTATACTTGACCGTCTTGCCCACATACTGCGCGCTGAGGCGTTCGCTCCGTTATTAGATACCGACACTGAGCAGGTCGAAGCTGGAGGCAACGGAGATAACCGAAAGCAGTGAATTTGGTCTAATTGCCCGCCATTTTGCCCCGCTGGTAGTCGCTATTCCGGGCGCGATGGGGCTTACCGATGACGCTGCACTGATAGACGTGCCGGTGGGACAGCAGCTCGTGGTTACCATGGATGGTATGGTTTCTGGTGTTCATTTCCTTGCTGATGATCCGCCAGACCTTGTAGCTCGTAAGCTGTTGCGGGTTAACTTGTCGGATCTTGCCGCGATGGGGGCAACGCCCCTAGCCTATACATTATGCGCGGCCTTTTGCCGCGAAGTCACCGATTCCTGGATCGCGGCATTCGCTTCTGGATTGGCGACCGATCAGGCGGCGTTCGGCATCAGTTTGATCGGCGGCGATACGGTTTCAACGCCGGGACCTGGGATGTTTACGCTAACGGCCATGGGAACGCTTGCCACAGGCAAGGCCCTGTGCCGCAACGGTGCCCAAGAGGGGGATGACATTTACGCATCTGGGACAATTGGCGATGGCGCTGTTGGCCTTCTGGTCCTAAAGGAGGGAGACGAGCTCATTGCCTTGTCACCGGAGGATAGGCGATTCCTCGCCGGACGATATAGGTTACCGAAGCCACGATTGGCGCTTGGTAAGGCCTTGGTTGGCGTCGCTAGCGCCGCCTTGGATGTATCGGATGGTCTTGCTGCAGACCTTGGTCATCTATGCAATATGTCAGCCTTGGGGGCTCGGATCGAGATAGAGAAGGTGCCTGTTTCAGCTGCCTGCCGCCACGCTATTGCATTGTCTCAGTTGGCGGCATCCTCTGTTCTCGGCGGCGGTGACGACTATGAACTGCTATTTACAGCCCCGCCCGAGCGCGCGGCCGAGGTGTTAGAACGGGCCAAGGGGGTCGGTACACCGGTTGCGGTCATCGGCAAAATGGTCGCCGGGAGAGGGGTGATCATTGTGGACGCCAGCGGCAGTGCGGTGCCTATCGAATCGACAGGGTACCAACATTTTTAGGCATGAAGGTATGCCTTGGTTCAGTCTTATATTGATAGCCGCACTAGGGGAAAGGGCAAGCCCTGACCGTGCTTTTGTTTTTGGGCTTTTGAGTGTTAATTTTTTTCAAAATGTTTCAATTTTCCTATCGTAACATGCCTATGTTGCGTTGATCTTCCTGTTCTGGCATGTTTCCGGCGCTTAGTGGTGCGGGGGCCTCAATCCTTTGCCGCAACGCAATTATTACTTTTCCGCGCATCGCGGGGTGTCCGTATTGGAACGAGGGTTCACGGGAATGACGGAAGTTTATGTATTGGTTATCACCTGCGGTATTCTGGCCCTTCTGTACGGCGGATACGCCATACGCTCAGTGCTCGCCGCACCTGCCGGCACCGAGCGTATGCAAGAGATTGCCAGCGCAATTCAGGAAGGCGCCCGGGCATACCTTAATCGGCAATATATCACGGTGGCGGCTGTCGGCGTTGTTATAGGCATCCTCCTAGGCATTGCGCTCGGGTG
>CAUZNJ010000233.1:0-3975 GCA_963580965.1 Alphaproteobacteria bacterium
TATTCGGTGCGGATGCGATCGGCCATAACTTCAAACTGAAGGACGCCGACAACACCGACGATCCAGTCTGAACCTATACGTGGCCGGAAAACCCGGGCGGCACCTTCTTCGGCGAGCTGAGTCAGAGCCCGACCCACGTGCTTGGCGCGCATTGGGTCTTCAGGGCGCACGGTCTGTAAAAGCTCGGGTGCGAAATTGGGAATTCCAGTAAAGTGAAGATTTTCGCCCTCGGTCAGCGAATCACCAATGCGCAAAACGCCATGATTGGGGATGCCGATGATGTCCCCGGCCCAGGCATCCTCAGCCAATTCTCTGTCGCGGGCGAGGAATAGAACTGGGTTGTGCATGGCGATTTGTTTGCTGGTACGCACGTGATGGAGCTTCATGCCGCGCTTGAAGTGACCGGAACATAGCCGCACAAAAGCGACCCGGTCGCGGTGTTTGGGGTCCATGTTTGCTTGGATTTTGAAGACAAAGCCTGAGACATTATTTTCGCAGGGGTCGACCGTGCGCTCGGCCGCTGGGCTGGGGCGAGGTGGTGGGGCGTGCTTTGCCACCCCGTCTAGTAATTCTCGTACGCCGAAATTATTAATGGCGCTGCCGAAATAGATCGGCGTAAGGTTGCCATCGCGATAAGCCTCAGCATTGAATTCAGCACATAATCCACGAGCCATTTCGACATCAGAAAGCAGGGTATCCGCTAGATCTTCGGCGATGAGCTCCTTTAGCTTTGGATCGTCCAGGCCATTAACGTTGATACCATGAGCGACCTTATCGCTTTGGCCGCGGGGCATTAGAACGACCTTGTCATTGAGAAGGTCATAGCAGCCAACGAATTGTCGCCCCATGCCAATCGGCCATGTCGCCGGAGAGACATCGAGTTGCAGGGTCTGCTCAATTTCGTCCAGTAGGTCGAATGAACTGCGCCCGTCGCGGTCGAGCTTGTTGATGAAGGTGATGATGGGAACGTCGCGCAGGCGACAGACCTCGAGGAGCTTGCGGGTCTGTTCCTGGATGCCGCGCGACGCATCGATAACCATCACTGCCGAGTCGACAGCGCTCAGCGTGCGATAGGTATCTTCGCTAAAATCTTCGTGGCCGGGAGTGTCCAGAAGATTAAACGTGCAGCCAGCGTAGTCAAAAGTCATTACGGAGGTCGCGACCGAAATGCCGCGCTCACGCTCTACTTTCATCCAATCAGAATGGGCGCGCCTGACATCGCCACGCGCTTTTACGGCGCCAGCCTGTTGGATGGCGCCGCCAAATAGCAACAGCTTTTCCGTCAGCGTCGTCTTGCCGGCGTCGGGATGGGAGATGATGGCGAAGGTACGTCTTCGCGCCACGGAATTATTAGTGTCTGTCATTCGTATCTGAGATTTAAGTGTTGTTAAAGTGCCTCATAGCCGGTTTATACCGGCGCTACCAGACTCTCGGTGGCGAAGGCCGCGTGCAAATGAAATTTTTTCCGCAACCAAGGCGGCACGTAAAGGATGAAAGGCCATGCCGTGCACGATGAGCCCACTTGGCGTTTCCTGCAGAAATTTGCGGTGTATTTACGTGATTATGCGACCGCATTCTGGGTTGGCATTAATCGTATTCTGGGTGAACGACGGTGAGTAAGCACACGTATGATCCCGCAGGTCTTCGCGGCGATTATCTGCGCGCCGGCGTTGGGTGCGCGATCTGTTTCATTCCTTTGGGCCTTGGTGCCGTGCCGATGGTGGTTGCATACGTGCTTTTCTGCCTCAGTGGCCTGTTTGCCGTCTATGGCTTTGTTACCTACACGCGACAGCGCACGCGGATTTGCATTGATGATAAAGGGATTGTCGTCCAGGCGTGGATGCGCATTGTCATTCCCTGGGCGGAGCTGACGGAAATGCGTTTGTTTTACTATGCGACCCGCCGCGAGCGGGTAAAGATGACGGGCACGGGGTGGATGGCGCTCCGTCTGAAGGGGCCAGAAGGGAAGGTCAGCATTGAATCCACGTGCTCCGAATTTTCAGACATTGTCGCACGTGCGGCAGCCGCAGCTGTCGCCAACCGACTGGCATTTGGGGGGCCGACACTTGCCAATCTTGACTCTCTTAATATTCCACTGACCGCAGTATCGCGAAAAGAGAAAGTAGGGGCATTGCCGGCATTAGACGATATGGAGCCCTTGCTGTGAGCGACTTGTATAGGTCAATAACCTGGAAATTAAGTTTCTATTCGCATGCCGGTTCTGTATGCGCAGATCATCCCTAAATCATTTCAGATCGTTGCCGTGTCATTTGGCCATGTTGCTGTTCCGGCCCGACATCGCGACCATGAGCGATGAAAAAGCGCTGCATGTCATTGATCAAATCAAGCCGCTTGTGGTAATTTCCATGCACTATCACTTGGGGAGGGGCGGCGTAAATATTCGTTCCCGCATCCAATATCCCGTTCGTAACCTGAACCTTGAAACCTTAGTGGTCAGCAAGCGTGATCTGCCGGAAACTCCTGAGGCGTAGTTTTTCCTGCCACGTGTTTGCGATTTTTACCACGTTTTCTTAGATCTTCCTGGTTTCCCGGTTTGACCCACTCGATTGAGAGCGGGGAGGCCTTATGCACGAACCTTCACGATCGTTTTTGTTCGCTCTGCTCATCGCAATGTCGGCGATAACCATGCTCGGCATGCATATTCTCCTGCCGTCCCTGCCGACCTTGCAGACTGCCTTCGGTGCAGACTATGCGACGGTCCAGCAGGCATTGACATTTTATCTGCTCGCATTGGCATTTGGGCAGCTGGTCCACGGTCCTCTCTCAGACCAGTTCGGTCGCCGACCGGTGATTCTTTGGGGAATGTTCGTATTTTTCCTGGGCAGTCTGATGTGCCTTTTTGCCCCAACCATTCATGTCCTCATTGCTGGCAGGGTGTTGCAGGCAGCCGGCGGCTGTGCCGGCTTGACGCTCGGGCGTGCCATAGTTCGTGACCTTTATGCGCGGGAACAGGCGGCTAGCATGATCGCCTACATCACCATGGCGATGGTTACGGCACCGATGGTGGCACCGCTGATCGGTGGCTATTTGGATGTCTGGTTGGGGTGGCGCTCAATTTTTATCTTTACTGCGATGATCGGGTTCGTGGTTTGGCTCGCTTTGCTCCTGCGTTTGCCGGAAACCAACGCATCAATTGGCCATGAAATGCATCTGCGGGAAATGTTGAAAAGTTTCGCCTATCTGCTGAAGCGGCGGGATTTTTTGACCTACTCGTTGATGCTCGGATTCATGAGTGGCGCCTTCTTTGCCTTTCTTGGAGCGGGTCCCTATGTGGTAATGACCTTGATGGACCGGACACCCGCGGACTACGGCTTATACTTTTTGATAGCTGCGGTAGCCTTCATGTTTGGCAACATGCTGGCCGGCCGGATATCAACTCGCGTCGGTATTGACCGGATGATCTTAATGGGCTGGTCGTTGTCTATTGTGGGGGCAACTATCCAGGCTGCGTTCGTCTACGCAGGGACGCTCACGCCATTGACCTTTTTTGCCCCCATGATTTTGATGTCCGTTGGGCAGGGATTCAATCTTCCCAATGCCACTGCCGGTGCCGTTAGCGCTGATCCGACGCGGGCTGGTGCGGCATCGGGCCTTGCAGGATTCATTCAGATGGGGATCGGAGCCGGATCATCTTATGTTGCCGGGGCGCTGGTTGCTGACACAGCTATTCCCGTCGTTACAACGATCACCGGCCTGGTGGCAATAGCGGGGATCATTTTGTTCTTGGGGCATCGCCGAAGTTCTTCTTGATGACGTTTCCAATGCTTTCTAAAAAAACAAAACCCCTCTTCCCAGTAGGGGAGAGGGGTTTTTCAATGATCCGCAGGGGCCGTTTTTATGAAGCCTTGCTGCGGTTCTTCGCTAGCCATCCGTCCACGAGCGCGACAGTCTGCTCTACAAGGGGATACTTCATGCCTTTCTGCCCGGCGATAGTGTTTACAAGGCAGTCAGCGC
>CAUZNJ010000234.1:0-3952 GCA_963580965.1 Alphaproteobacteria bacterium
AATCCAGGTCTACGCGGCGCGTGCGTTCAGCTGGCGTGGCCGATTTGGCGTTCATTGCTGGGTTGCTGTTAAACACAGCGCCGCCGAGGCGTTTGAGGTGCTTGAGGTCATCGGATGGCGGGTCCGCCGCGGGATGCCGTCAGTGGCCATCAGTGAACGGCCCCCTGATGGCCGCTGGTTCGGAAATCCGCCCGAGGTTCTTGCCGAGGTTCGTGGTAATGGTGTTGACGCCATGATCGATCGTATTAAAGCGGCGATCGAGACTTATTCCTATCCCGATACTTATAGGGTCTGGCCGGGGCCCAACAGCAATACCTTCGTCGCTCATCTCGCTCGCGCCGTACCCGAGCTGCGGCTCGATCTGCCGCCGACGGCTATAGGTAAGGACTATATTCCTGGTGGGTTGCCGTTCGGACGTGCTCCGAGCGGCACTGGTTTCCAGATATCATTCCTCGGACTACTGGGTGTCATGCTTGCTGCTGAAGAAGGAATTGAAATCAATATTCTCGGCTTGACGTTCGGCGTCGATCCATTGGACCTGGCTGTCAAACTGCCCATGGTGGGACGACTATCGGTGAGTGGTAATTGAATACCTGTGGGGATGTCTCCTCGACTTGCCGTGATCAAAAGGCCGGCAATTATTTGGATGACGCATGAGTATCTGGGGCAAAGTCATTGGCGGCCTCGCGGGCTTCGCTTTGGGAGGGCCCCTGGGCGCATTGCTGGGTGCCACCGCCGGCCATGCGGTCGATCGGGCGCGGACTGGTGCTGATAGCCTGAGTCCGCCTGGAGCGGAACAGCGGGAAATTGCCTTTACGTTGGCTGTCATCGTGCTGGCGGCGAAAATGGCCAAGGCCGATGGTCATGTTTCCAAAAAAGAAATCGCGACTTTCCGACGCATCTTTCATATTCCGCCAGGGGAAGTCGGCGATGTTGGGCGCCTATTCAACGAGGCCCGCCGGGATGCCCATGGCTACGAGCCCTACGCGCGACAGATTGCCGATATGTTCGCCCATGACAAGTCGGTATTGGAAGAACTGCTGGCGGCTCTGCATCACATTGCTATGGCTGATGGAGAGCCAGAGTCCGACGAACTTACTTACCTGAGAAGTATTGCGGTCATATTTGGCTTCGGTCCTGTGGCTTTCGAAGGAGTGCGTGCGCGCCATACATCGGACAGGGAACAGGATCCCTACCGGGTGTTGGATCTTGTTACTACGGTTGGCGATGACGAAGTCCGCAGGCGCTTCCGAGCACTTGTCAGGGAAAATCACCCAGACGTGTTGATGGCAAAGGGCATGCCGAAGGAATTCGTTGATTTGGCAAATGAAAAAATGGCGGCAATCAATGTAGCCTACGACTGTATCGTCAAAAAGAGGGGCATGAAGTAATGCTTTTCCAACAACGTCGTCCGTTGGAAATGGCCAGGGTTATCCATTGAGGCCGCTCGATGCGCTCTTACTAATAGTCGTTATCCTGATCTGGGGGGCGAACCCGATTTTAGACAGGACCCGTGTCGCCCAAACCCCTCCGATTTTCATGATGTGGTTGCGGTTCACCCTGGTGGTGTTTATCCAGTTCTGCCGCTCGGTCAATGTTCCCGTTATTAAGACTTTAGATTCAAATAGTTGAGGCAGACGTAATGCCCCTCATCAATGTTCCATCACCCAACCACGACGCTCGTCCACCAGGTGGAGGTATCGATGTTCTGGTATTCCACTACACGGACATGGAATCCAGCGAGGCGGCCTTAAAACGGCTTTGCGATTCAGATTCTAAAGTTAGCGCGCACTATCTTATCGGCAGTGATGGTCGCGTGTTTCAACTCGTTGCGGAATCGCGGCGGGCTTGGCACGCGGGCCAAGCCTTCTGGTGCGGGCAGGCTGATATTAATGACAGGTCCATCGGAATCGAGCTTGATAATCCTGGTGAAGGCGCTGGAAAAGCCCCGTTTCCAGCGCTCCAGATGGCGGCACTAGCAATTCTATGCACTGAAATTTTGAGGCGCTACCCTATCCCAGCGCGCAATGTCGTTGGCCATTCGGACATTGCCCCACGGCGCAAGCAAGACCCTGGAATTTTATTCGACTGGCAAGGCTTGGCAAGAAAAGGCATTGGAATTTGGCCCTGTACGCTGCGTGCAGAGCCCCCCGACGAAGCGAAGGCCTCTGACCGTCTAGAGGCGATTGGTTATGAGATCGTCGATCCACGTGCGAGCCTCGTCGCCTTTCAGCGCCATTTCCGTGCGCATCGGCCAGACGGTATCTTGGACGCCGAGACCATGGGTTTGCTAACGGCTGTGCTCGCCTGCTGCGAAGGCTCTTGACCGTTGCGCTCCGGCGCCTACCCTTAGGGCTGGGCCAGACGGTCGGATGGTCGCCTTTCGTTGCCGTTCGCGGTGACGGGGGGAGGAAAGTCCGGGCTCCACGGAAACACGGTGCCGGGTAACGCCCGGCGGGGGCGACCCTAGGGAAAGTGCCACAGAAAGCAAACCGCCGGCCTGGGCTTCGGCCTGCCGGTAAGGGTGAAAGGGTGCGGTAAGAGCGCACCGCGCTCCCGGCAACGGGGGCGGCATGGTAAACCCCACCGGGAGCAAGACCAAGTAGGGGCAGTGGCCCATCAATGGCCTTCGGGCTGCGGGTGGGCAGGCGGGTTTTCGCGCTGCTGCCCGGGTCGGTCGCGCGAGGCGTCCGGTAACGGACGTCCCAGATGAATGGCCATCTCCCGCGCCTCGGGCAACCGATGTCGCGGGGACAGAACCCGGCTTACAGATCGTCTGGCCCAATTTCTTAAACAACTGTAAGAAATTCTTCGGCAAGGTTACGGCCTTTTATGAGGCAAGGAGGATCGCCTTCTTTCGCATAAGAACAAAATAAGAACAGGAGAGTGAAATTATTCATCTATCGAATACCAGTCCAATAGGTTTACTAACTTTCCTTATTTGAAGCACCGCATGTAGCAAAGCTTTGCAAGTGCTTTGCTAGACTTTATTAACCCAAGTAGAGCCATAGTCACCCATTGACCACCATACAATCCCATGCTATCCCATCTTGTCCCATTTGGATACTCGATGAGAATCGTGGCGCGGGAGGGGTATAGAGCTCCTTCTGCAAAAGCAGAAGAAGGGAATGCCGAGACCCTATGGCTCTCCTGATCGGGCGGCATATCAACAAGATTGATAGAAAGGGACGGGTATCCGTTCCCAAGCCTTTCCGTGCGACCATCGGTCAACAAGGGTTTGCCGGAATCTACGCTTATCCATCGTTCAAGTATCCCGCCCTCGAAGCCTGCGGCGAAACGTTTATGCGCCGTCTTAGCGAGAGCCTGGAAAGCTTGGAAATGTTTTCAGATGATCAGGATGACCTTGCATCTGTAATCCTCGAGAACGCCCACCCTCTGCCGTTCGATCCGGAGGGCCGCGTCATGCTGCCAAAAGAGTTGATGGATTATGCTGGTATAGATAAGGATGCGCTGTTCGTTGGCCGTGGCCCCCTAATGCAGATATGGGATGAAACCACATATGGCAAACATCGAGGACAGGCGTTCCAGCGAGCGAGGTCGCGTGGAGCGACACTGCGTCTGACGCCCGTCCGGTCAGAGGATGGCAATTCATGAATCCCATCCCCCCCCATGCGTCCAACGGTCACGTACCGGTAATGCTCAACGAGGTCCTCGACGCATTGGCGCCTGTCGCTGGAGGAATTTATGTCGACGGAACATTTGGTAGTGGCGGATACAGCCGCGCTATTTTGACCGCCGCAGGTTGTTCTGTCTGGGCCATCGACCGGGATCCGTCTGCTGTTTCCCGTGGTTCCGAAATGGCGATTGCCTTTGATGGGCGGCTAACGGTTCTGCTGGGGTGTTTCGGCGACATGCTGGGGCTGCTTAACCAGGCCGGCATTATGAAAGTTGACGGGGTGGTGCTCGACCTCGGCGTTTCGTCTATGCAAAT
>CAUZNJ010000235.1:0-3909 GCA_963580965.1 Alphaproteobacteria bacterium
GGGAAGCAGCCCAGTCCGGGGTCGCCCGAGAGGAGTCAGGCGAAATGGGAAGCAGCAATCTTGCTAAGGCAGGATCACCGTATCGATCACGTGGATGACACCGTTATCAGTCTCAATGTCAGCAGTCATGACGGTGGCGTTATTTACTTTCACACCATCGGTCGCGTCGATATCGATGCGACTGCCTTGTACGGTGGCAGCACTGAGTATCTTGCCCACCAGATCAGCTGACATGACCTTTCCGGAAACCACGTGATAGGTCAGCACGGCGATGAGCTGATCTTTGTTCTCTGGCTTTAGAAGGTTTTCGAGGGTGCCGGCTGGCAGTTTTGCAAACGCCGCGTTAGTCGGCGCAAAAACGGTAAACGGTCCATCACCTTTCAAGATGTCGACAAGACCGGCGGCCTTGAGGGCGGCGACTAGCGTGGTGAAGTTCTCGTTGCCGATGGCGGTATCGACAATATCCTTAGCCAAGCCAGCCGTGGCCGAGAGGGCTAAGCCACTGACGATAACAATCGTTGATAGAAAACGGGTCGCATGCCTCATGTTGTGTTTCTCCTTATGATTTTATTTATGACAATTCTTACGTAACCAACCAAACCTTGGATCACCTACTGGCAGAAAACTCATGCCCATAGATACAAGCAGCGACACAAAGCTGGCGTCGCGATTGATCCGCGAGCGATGCCGCTGCGTATTCAAGTTAAGGAGAAGGTAATAATGACCGAGCTGCGATCAAATCAAGATGCGGCGCCCCGTCTCGCTTGGGTGACCGGAGCTAGTAAAGGCATCGGCCGCGCGGTGGTGCTTGAGCTGGCAACGCAAGGCTGGCGAGTCGCTGCAAGCGGCCGCGACACTGCGTCATTAGAAGAGCTGGTGGCCCAAGCCGAAGAGGTGCCAGGTTCCGTATACGCATATCCGTTCGATATTAGGTCGGAGACGGCAGCGATTGAAGCGGTCGCGGCTATAGAGAGAGACCTTGGCCCCATCAACACTGCAATCCTTAACGCGGGAACTCATGAGCCGGTCGACGGCAGCGCGTTTACAGTCGCGCCCCTGCGCCGGCTCGTAGAGATAAACCTGATGGGGACGGCAAATTGTCTGGCGCCGGTGATAGAGCGGTTCGTGGCGCGGAGCGCCGGCAGAATTGCCGTGGTCTCCTCAATGGCCGGCTACTGCGGCCTGCCAACCGCGAGCGCCTATGGCGCCAGCAAGGCGGCGCTAATCAATATGTGCGAGGCGCTGCGTCCCGAGCTTGACCGCGAAGGTATAACTTTATCGGTTGTCACGCCGGGTTTCGTGCGCACACCACTGACCAATCTCAATCAATTTCCCATGCCGTTCTTGATGGAGCCCGAGGCAGCTGCCCAAAGAATAGTGCGCGGAATCGATGACAAGCGCTTTGAAATAACCTTTCCCCGGCGTTTCTCCCTTATCATGAAGGCACTCCGCCTATTGCCATATCCCCTTTTTTTTGCAGTGAGCCGCCGACTCTTACCGAAGGATGAAGACCGCTAAGCGGCTTCGAGACGGTAATGCGCGACAGAGATGGTGTGGGCGTCGAAGCCGGCCTCGCTATAGCATAGATAATATCGCCAAATCCGCTGGAACGCTTTGTCAAAGCCTTGCTTTTCTAGGCTTGGCCATGCCGCCTCAAAACTATTGCGCCAGTGGCGCAAAGTCTGGGCGTAAGACAATCCGAAATCGAACGCGTCCGTCACCGCCAGCCCGCCGGCCGCGGCTGCCGCAGAGAATGCGGAAGGCGAAGGCAACATGCCACCGGGGAAGACCCGAAGTTGGATAAAATCCGGCTGCCGGCGATAGCGCTCGAAACGAGCGTCGTCGATGGTGATCACTTGTACAGCTGCCCCGCCACCGGGGCGTAGATGGGCACGTAGCGTGGAAAAGTAATCCAGCCAATAAGCCTGGCCGACCGCCTCAAACATTTCGATGGAAACAATCCGATCAAAAGTACCGGAAACGTGGCGATAGTCTTGGAGCCGCACTTCTATTTTATCGGCGAGGCCAGCATCGGTAATAGCACGGCACGCCCACTCGGCTTGCGCTTTTGAAAGCGTGATCGCGGTGACCCGGCAGCCGAAGTGCCGCGCTGCGTAAAGAGCAAAACCGCCCCAGCCGCAGCCTATTTCAAGCACATGATCACCCCGCTTGAGACCAGCGACCTTCGCAATGCGCGCGTACTTGGCGTTTTGCGCATCGGCGAGCGATGTCCCTGCGTCGGCGAACAGGCCAGCCGAATAGGTCATCGTATCGTCGAGCCAGGGGGCATAGAAATCGTTACCCAGGTCGTAATGGGCGGCGATGTTGCGACGGCTGCCAGTAATCGTGTTGGCTTGTAACCGATGGCGCAAGCGGCCTAGCGCGATCAAAGGTAAGCTTTGCAACAGCTTGGTCGATAACGCGGCTTCGTTGTCTATAGCGAGCTTGAACACAGCAGTCAGATCAGGGCTGTCCCAATCCCCGTCGACGTAAGAGTCGGCTAATCCCAAAGCGCCGCCGAACGCCGCCCGGCGGACGAAGCGAGTGTTGTTGATGCGGATTTTGGCGTTAGGGCCTACTAGCCGCCCTGTATGTCGCGACGCAGTGCCATCGGGCCACGACACGTCGAGCGCACCATGGTCGATGCGCTGCGTCCAGTGGCGCAGCACATGGCGAGCCAGGCTACCTCTCGAGCCACCCCCGCTGGTGTGTACCGGCATGTCAGGCTTCATTTGAGTCAGATCTGCCATGTGAGATTCGGATGTCAGGGGCAATGATTGAAACGGCGTTTGCCGGGGTGGGCGGATGGCGGAACATCGGCGTACGCTTGCACCACAGCCTGAACGCTTCCCAATGAATGCCGCCGATGACCTTAAGCGTCATCAGCGGGTAGCGGAGCAGTGCGAGAGCCAGAAAGTGACCACTCAGAGTCTGCTTAGCGCCACTGAAAGTTGCCGCCAGCAATGCGCCGCCAGCATCTCCTTCGGCCATTGTGACACTTACGCTATCGCCCGGCGGCAGGATCGACATGTCGTAGGTACCGTCCATAGGCACAAAGGGCGACACGTAGAACTCTTTTTCAAAACTATGGCGCTGTACGGCGTGATCTTCGTCGTCGACTAGAACGACGTAGGTGTGGGATTCGCCGAAGGTATTATGGACTTCGTAAAGAATGGCACGCAGCCTGGCGGCACCGTCATAACAGAAGTAAACGCTGATCGGATTGAAGACATATCCCAACATGCGTGGCAGGCACAGCAACAGCACTCTTCCTTCACCCAGGTCGATGCCGGCCTCGGTCAGACGAGCTGTTACCCAAGCACGCACTGATGTGCCGTCGCGCGGACCATGATCGGCATCGTGGAAGGCAAAGGGGGCCGCGCGATTGTAACCAAACAGGGAGAGGTTCGCATCGAGCGCCGATAGCTCATCGAGGTCGAGTAGCAGAAAAAATACGCCGTATTTTAATCGATGGCGCTTAGGACGATGTCGTACATGGGTGACAAAACCGCTATAGGCTTGCGAACGCACCATCACGCGGCTTCCGGCCGGCCGAGCGGCAATGCGGCGCCGTATAGGTGCGCATCGGGTAACCATAGACGGCCGGACTCATTCGCGACGTTCCATGGCCGTCTAACGCCGCCGAGTGCTTCGGCAACAGCGAGGCCAGACTGCAGCGCGTCCTCATGGAAACCTAAACCAAAATAGCTGCCGCAGAACCAGGTATTGCGCTGGCCTTGCAACCTCCAGAGGTCGCGCTGCGCGCTTAAAGCGCCGGCGTCGAATAAGGGATGATCGTAGTTGAACGTATTGATAGTGCAGCTTTCGGCTGGCGGTGTGTGCGGGTTGAGTGTCACGAAAAGTGGTTGATGCGTATCCAAGCCCTGCAGGCGGTTAAGCCAATAGCTT
>CAUZNJ010000236.1:0-3888 GCA_963580965.1 Alphaproteobacteria bacterium
GACGCGTTGACGCCCTATACCGCAATACCTACATTCCGTGCGCTACTGCCGTCGGGTGATAATGCCATGATCCGGGAGCTGGGAAACATGCTGGAATCATCATGATCCATGAACTGAACGATCGCTCACGCGAAGTATTCCGCCAACTCGTCGAGGCCTATGTCGAATCCGGCGAACCAGTTGGATCACGAACGCTTGCCCGGCGTTTGGCAATGGGATTATCGCCGGCGACCATCCGTAATGTCATGGCTGACCTGGAGGCAGCGGGCCTTCTGTTCGCGCCACATACGTCGGCGGGGAGGCTGCCTACCGACGCCGGCCTGCGCCTCTTCGTTGATGGGCTTCTGGAAGTAGGTAACTTGACAGAGCACGAGCGCCAATCCCTAGAAGGCCGCCTTGCTGGAACCAGCCGGAATATCGATGCTATGCTCGAAGAGGTGACTACGGCCCTTTCGGGACTTGCACATTGTGCTGGCCTCGTTGTCGCACCGAAGACGGATAGCCCACTGAAGCATATTGAATTTGTCGCCCTTAATCCCGGACGTGTCCTGGTGGTCCTGGTGGCCGAAAACGGTGTTGTCGAAAACCGTATTTTTGAGGCGCCGCTTGGAATTCAGCCGTCCACCTTGGTCGAGGCGGGAAATTATCTGGGGTCGCGCCTTATTGGCCGCACCTTTCAGGAAGCGCACGAATCCATCGTTGCTGAATTGGATGCGCAACAGGCTCAGCTTGATAACCTGACCAGCGATGTGGTGTCGCGCGGGCTAGCAATCTGGGCTGGAGAAAAGAAGGGGGGTGCCTTAATCGTCCGCGGACAAGCTAACTTGTTGGACGATGTTGCCGCGGTCGCCGACCTGGAACGTATCCGCAGTTTGTTCGAGGCTCTGGAGATGAAGGAAACCGTACTTCGGCTGTTAAACATGTCGGATTCGGCGGAGGGTGTGCAGAT
The DNA here is from genome assembly GCA_963580965.1 of Alphaproteobacteria bacterium. Taxonomy (GTDB): domain Bacteria; phylum Pseudomonadota; class Alphaproteobacteria; order Rhodospirillales; family CAMCUA01; genus CAMCUA01. The sequence goes on from CAUZNJ010000236.1 coordinate 950, forward strand.
TTTTATCGGCGCTGAAAACCAGCTGTTTGATGTGACCGGTTGCGCGATGATCGTGTCGCCTTATCGCGATACTCGGGAACAAATTATAGGGGCGATTGGCGTGGTTGGACCGAGCCGCATGAACTACGCCCGGATCATTCCCATGGTCGATTACACAGCGAAAATGATCGGACGTCTCATAGGATGACGGCGAAAGCAGGAAGCATAAATGACCCAAATTGACGATGAAACGGCCAACAATGAAATGGCCAACGAGAATGAGCACAAAGGCGACGGGGGCTCCGAAGACAAAACCAGGCAGGCTACAGCCCCAAATGAACAGGGTGAGGGCGACGGTGAGGGCGCTGACCCAGGGGCCGGCGTCGATGGTTTTGATATTGTGGGGGAACTAGCGGACACGAAGGACAGGCTGTTGCGTGCCTTGGCGGAAGTCGAGAATGTGCGTCGCCGCGCCCAGCGTGATCGCCATGAGGCAAGCCGCTATGCAATCGCCAGCTTTGCCCGTGAAATGGTTACTGTTGCCGATAATTTGCGCCGTGCCTTGGAGGCCGTGACGACAGAAGAGCGTAAGGCTTCAGCAGTAGTTGAGAGCCTTACAGTTGGGGTCGAAATGACAGAGAGTGCGATGCTTGCTGCTTTCGAAAGGGTTGGCATCACGCGAATCGAGGCGGTAGGGAAGCCTTTTGATCATAATTTTCATGAAGCACTGTTCGAAGTTTCGGCCTCGGATCACCCGGCCGGTATTATCACCCAGGAAGTTGAAAGAGGTTACGTGCTGCATGACCGGTTGCTGCGCCCCGCCAAAGTTGGTGTGGCCAAGGGAGCTCCAAAGGCGGAAGCGGTTCACACCGAAGAAATTTCTTCGGCTGAAGGTGGCAGCCCGTGCAATTCCAAAACCCATGAACGTAGTGCTGATTTGAAGTCTCAGGCGGGGCCCTCCAGCGACAAGATTGACGGATAGCGTTAACGCGAAATGTGCCCATTCTGAAGATAGTCTGCCTGTGATAGTTGCGTGGATAGTTGCGTGCCCGAAATCTCCGCCCTATATAACGCGCGGACCAGAAAGGTTTAAAGGGCGCCTGGACGGTTGCGCAGGTTGTAAAGATCGGCGTTTCACAAACCATGCTGCGGCGGTGCCATCGGGCCGCTCTGGCAGCCGACGCACAATGGGTGATCGACATGAGCAAGGTTATCGGGATCGACCTGGGTACTACAAACTCCTGCGTTTCGGTGATGGAGGGCTCTGAAGCCCGTGTCATCGAAAACGCTGAAGGTGCGCGCACGACACCATCAATGGTGGCATTCACTGAATCAGGCGAACGGCTGGTCGGCCAGTCGGCGAAACGCCAGGCGGTCACAAATCCCGAAAGCACGCTATTCGCCATCAAGAGGCTGATCGGTCGAAGCTATGAAGATCCATTATCGCAAAAAGATAAGGATCTTGTTTCGTACACAATTGCCAAGGGCGACAACGGGGATGCCTGGGTCGAGGCCGGCGGAAAGAAATATTCTCCTTCGCAAGTTTCAGCCTTCATCTTGCAGAAGATGAAGGAGACGGCTGAGAGCTTCTTAGGCGAGGCCGTCAGCCAGGCTGTTATTACTGTCCCCGCCCATTTTAATGACTCCCAGCGGCAGGCGACCAAGGACGCCGGCAAGATTGCCGGGCTTGAAGTGCTGCGCATAATCAATGAGCCCACGGCAGCGGCACTCGCTTATGGCCTCGAGAAAAAGAACGCCGGCGTGGTCGCGGTATATGACCTGGGCGGCGGCACTTTTGATGTATCCGTCCTGGAAATCGGTGATGGCGTCTTTGAGGTGAAGTCGACTAACGGCGATACTTTCCTCGGCGGCGAGGACTTTGATAAGCGGATCATCGATTATCTGGCTGATGAGTTTAAAAAAGAACAGGGCATCAATTTGCGTAGCGACAAGCTTGCCCTGCAACGTCTTAAGGAAGCCGCTGAAAAAGCCAAGATTGAATTGTCTTCATCGATGCAAACTGAAGTGAATTTGCCATTCATCACTGCAGATCAGTCAGGCCCAAAACATCTCAACATCAAGCTTACCCGTGCAAAGCTCGAAGCTTTGGTCGAGGAATTGATTCAGCAAACCGTTGGCCCCTGCAAAGCAGCCCTCAAGGACGCTGGCCTAAAGGCCTCGGAGATTGATGAGGTTATTCTCGTTGGTGGCATGACGCGCATGCCAAAAGTTATCGAGGTTGTGAAAAACCTTTTTGGCCGAGAACCACATAAGGGCGTCAATCCTGATGAGGTGGTTGCCATTGGTGCTGCTATTCAGGGCGGCGTGCTGAGTGGCGATGTTAAGGATGTACTGCTACTTGATGTCACGCCCTTATCATTGGGCATCGAAACATTGGGCGGCGTCTTTACTCGACTGATCGAACGCAACACGACGATTCCGACTCGCAAAAGCCAGGTATTTTCGACAGCTGAAGATGGTCAGAGTGCTGTAACGATCCGCGTATTTCAGGGCGAACGCGAAATGGCCGCAGACAATAAAATTCTCGGCCAGTTCGATCTAGTAGGCATTCCTCCGTCGCCGCGCGGCGTGCCGCAGATCGAGGTCACGTTCGATATCGATGCCAATGGTATTGTCAACGTTTCTGCTAAGGATAAAGCTACTGGCAAGGAACAACAGGTTCAAATCCAGGCATCAGGCGGCCTCTCGGATGCCGACATCGAGAAAATGGTGAATGAAGCGGAGGAGAACGCAGACGAAGATAAGAAGCTCCGCGAGCTTGTTGAATCGCGCAACCATGCTGAGGCCCTGATCCACGCGTCAGAGAAAAACTTGACGGAACATGGGGATAAAGTCGGCACGGATGAGAAATCAGCTATCGAGACAGCAATTTCGGACCTGAAGAGTGCTAAGGATGGCGAAGATTCCGATGAGATCAAGGCGAAAACGGATGCCCTGGC
>CAUZNJ010000237.1:0-3871 GCA_963580965.1 Alphaproteobacteria bacterium
TTCTTGTGGCAGGCCGCCTTCACCATCGCCGCCGCCTCGCCAACCGGCGCCAACCCGTTCCTTGTCGCCGAACAATATCGAACCTATGTCGCACGAGCATCGACTACCGTGCTGTTTTCAACAGCCATTTCTATGCTAACGATTTCGGCATTAGCCATGTGGCTGGCCAGGTAACTGGCCGACCAAATAATATTTGGAACGGGCCTTATCCTCCCACCTCGGCAGGGGGATCAAATGCGGTAACCGGTGGCGCGTCCGTCACCAGCTCTACCTCCACCAAGGCTGTCATGGCGCTGGGACCCTGACCGAGGCGCGATGTGCCTGCATCGTAGGTTAGTACGTTGGCGTTCCCGTGCTTGTCGAGACTACCAGGCGTTCCCAGCTGTTCCGGGTCGTACCAGGAACCAGTAGCAAGCACGACAACGCCCCGCCGCACGTCTTCAGACACTGCTACACCAGCAAGGCAGGCGCCGCGACTGTTGAAGACGCGCACTACATCGCCATCTGAAATATACCTCGCCGTTGCGTCGACTGGATTGATCGTCAGCTTCTCTCTACCACCTACCTTGTGCCGTTGGCTTGGGCCAGATGGATCCATCTGGCCGTGAAGTTTACCTTTCGGTTGGCTAGATATTAGGTGTAGGGGATATTTGGCCGCCATCGTCGAGCCGAGCCATTCGCGGGGTTCTAACCAAGTAGGATGGGCCGGGCAGTCGTCGTAGCCGAACCCGGCGATGGTTTCCGAATAAAGTTCAACACGCCCCGACGGCGTTCCGAGGGGGTGGCCTTCGGGATCGCCCCGGAAGTCGGCGAGCGTTACGTACTCCTCCAATGGAGCCTGCACTTCCCAGTAACCCCGCGCCCAGAAATCGTCGAATTTGGGCATCGGATTATTAGTTTCGAGGACCTGTTGACGTGCCCGGCCCCACAGGTGGCGCAGCCAAGCCATTTCACCGCGGCCCTCGGTATAGGAATCGCGGAAACCCAGCCGATCGGCTACATCAGCAAAAATGTCGAAGTCGGCGCGGGCCTCGCCTACCGGCTCAATAGCTTTTGGCATGGCAATGAGAAAGCGATCATGGGCGCGGGCCGGGGCACCTATATCGTTGCGTTCTAGCGTCGTCGATGCCGGCAGGACGATGTCGGCGTGGCGCGCCGTCGGCGTCCACCAGGACTCATTGACAATCACCGTATCGGGCTTGCGCCAGGCTTCGATGAGACGATTGAGGTCCTGGTGATGGTGAAACGGATTTCCCCCAGCCCAGTGGATCAACTTGATATCCGGGTAGGTAAAATTGCGACCATTAAATTGATAGGCCCCCCCGGGGTCGAGCAGCATGTCAGCAATACGCGCCACCGGAATGAATGTGTTAATCGGGTTAGGACCAGTATTAAGGCTCGGCACCGGCAAGGCCTGATTGGGCGTCCCCGGCCCGCCGGTCGAGCCATAGCCAAAGGCGAATCCGCCACCCGGCAGACCGATCTGGCCGAGAACCGAAGCCAGAGCAATCAACGCCCAAAACGGCTGCTCGCCATGATCGGCGCGTTGCAGCGACCAGGCGGCTGTCAGCATCGTCCTGTTGGCCGCCATGTCGTGTGCCAGGGCTCGGATAGTTTGCGCATCAATCCCGGCGATGGCCCCAGCCCATTCAGCTGTCTTCGGTTCGCCATCGGTCTCCCCCATCAGGTACCCGCGCAGGCGCTCATAACCGCTGCAACAGCGACTGAGAAAACCGGCATCGTGCAGTCCGGCGGCAATGATGGTGTGCGCCATAGCCAACATGATCGCCGTATCCGTATTGGGCCTGGGCGCGATCCATTCTGCATTGAGAAAATCTGGCGCGTCGTCGCGAGTAGGGCCGATGACAACAAAGCGTACCCCGGCGCTAGCCGCTGCACGCACCCAATGCTCCATGGCGTGCTGGCCTGCACCGCCAGAGGTGACCTGCCAGTTCTTCGGGTTGAGCCCGCCAAAGGCAACCATTAGTCTGGTGTGTTTGATGATTGATGACCAGGACGTTGCCCGCCCGGTGACGCCAGAATTATCCCCCATTATGTGCGGCAATAGGATTGCTGCCGTGCCCCAGCTGTAATTAGTCAGCTGGCCGACACAGCCGCCAGCGCGATAGTAGAAGCGGTGCAGCTGAGTACGCGCATGATGAAAACGCCCAGCACTGGCCCAACCGTAGGAGCCGCCGAAGATCGCCTGATTACCAAAGGTTGTGCGTACCCGGTCAACCTCTCGGGCGACCAGGTCGAGCGCCTTGTCCCACGATACCGGGACGAAGGACTCACGTCCCCGTGCCGCCATATCGGAGCCGGGTCCACCACGCAAATAACCTTCGCGTACCATTGGCCTAGCTATTCGGGTTTTCGAATAAACCATCTCCGGCCAGGCATTGATCAGGTCGGACGGGTAGGGGTCTTTCTCGAACGGCCGCACCCCGACAAGGCGACCATCATCGACCTCGGCAACAAAAGCGCCCCAATGGGAGTGGGTAAGAACGCGACGCATGCTCATGGCAGCTTCCTTCAAATGGCGTGATTCGCGGACCGGGCCGACATAGTAATGGGCTATCCGTCACCGGTGATGCCATTGCAGGTCTAGAAAGTACGTAGAGTGCGAGATATGACCTTAATCTAACAAAATAAATTAAATTAACTAGCAGGAGGAATTATAATATAACAATACAACTACATGGTATTTTGAACAGAATTCCTAGATTCAAAAATTATAATATTCTGTTCTGGCAAGAATTTGCGACTTTTTCAACGCACAGACAACAAACCTCCCAAGGGGTTAAAATTTCAGGGACGTGATGTACCCCTGGCATAGATGGATTAGGACAGGAAGGCCACTACTGAAAAGTAGGGCCTCGGATCAAGGTTTAGGACCCATGGCATGTCCCCGTCATCCCAAAATTGGCATTAATAGAAAGCCCGAATTCCGCCTTGGACTAGATACCCAGTAACAATTTGCGCTACGCTATGATTAGCAAGGCTGCTGTTATATTTCCCGCGACCAAAAAGGATCTCCCATGCCACATACACTTGATAGTTTTGCTGCAGCCTGCCGCCAGTTTCTGTCGGAGGATCCCGGGCCATCCGGTCGCGAGAACGTGCGCAACCTTTTGTGCGAGGCCCTGCTTGATAAGAATTTCGTCGCCACCCACCTCGGCCCCAACAACACGACGGAGAAGACCGTGATCTATGAGGATCCTAAGATCGGCTTTCAAATCCTTGCCCACGTCAATTCCGGCGCCAAAGAAAGTCCCCCGCACGATCACGGCACCACTTGGGCGATCTATGGCCAGGCCGAGGGTGAGACGGAGATGAGCGAATGGAACATCGTCGCAAAAGGAGATAACGGAAAGCCTACCAAAGTCGAACTAGAAAAGACCTATATCATGAAACCAGGCGACGCTTATCTCTACAACGAATACAAGGTGCACTCACCAAAGCGTCAAGGCCCAACCCGGCTAATTCGCATCACCGGCAAGGATGTCGATAAGCAGCGCCGCACGGATATCGCCGTCGCGGCTTGAGCCGGAAGCCTTTCGTTTGATAGCTAACCGTATGCGCATAGCCCACAGGAAATGTAGCTGGTGCCATCGGCGCCATTCTCGAATCCTTAATTTGACCGAAACCTTCCAGCTCCCGACATAAGGTCATAACCGTATACCCAAGCCTGGCAACCGTGTCCGGCGAAAGGAGAAACCATCGATGATTGAGCTTTATAGCTGGCCGACTCCGAACGGGCACAAAGTCCACATCATGCTTGAGGAGCTGGGTGTGCCGTACAATATCCATGCTATCAACATTAGTGCCGGCGACCAGTTCACGCCCGAATTTCTAGCGATTAGCCCCAACA
>CAUZNJ010000238.1:0-3860 GCA_963580965.1 Alphaproteobacteria bacterium
CATCAATGATATCTTCATTAATGACCTCCTCGGAGTAGAGAACACCCAGGCGTTGCACCAGATTTTCCAATTCGCGAACGTTTCCCGGCCATGAATACGCCTTCAAGCGTTCTATTGCAGAGCCGTCAATGATCTTCCAGGGAACCCCCTCCTCGGCAGATTTTGCCTGAAAGGCGCGGATCAATTCGGGGATATCTTCGGCGCGTTCGCGTAACGGCGGGAGGCGAAGTGGCACCACATTAAGCCTAAAATACAGATCTTCTCGAAATAAGCCTTGCGAAATAGACCGCCGAAGATCCCGGTGCGTGGCGGCAATGATTCGGACATTGCTGGTGATTTCCGAGCGTCCACCGACCGTCGTGTATTCGCCTTCCTGAAGCACACGCAGCAGTCGTGTCTGGGCTTCAGACGGCATGTCGCCAATCTCATCGAGAAACAAGGTGCCCCCCTCGGCCTGCTCAAACCGGCCGACGTGGCGTTGGGTCGCGCCGGTAAAGGCGCCCTTCTCGTGACCAAACAATTCGCTTTCGATCAGTTCTCGAGGGATAGCCGCCATATTGATAGCAATGAATGGATGATTCCGACGCTTACCGTAATCGTGCAACGCGCGGGCAACTAGCTCCTTACCTGTGCCTGACTCGCCGGTCACAAGAACAGTTAGGTCGGTTCCCATAAGCCGTGCCAGGGTCCGATAAATTTCCTGCATCGCAGGCGAGCGCCCTATCAGTGGGAGGTCTTCTTCCAATGGCCCGTAACCGTCCGCAACAGGAGGGCGAACCGCGGCTGGGACGGCCAGGGCCCGTTTGACAATACGAAGAAGTTCATTCAAATCAAAAGGCTTCGGCAAGTATTCAAAGGCGCCACGTTCAGCAGCCTTTACCGCTGTCATCATGGTTTTGTGCGCACTCATAGCGACTATTCGGAGTTCTGGACGCAACTGGCGTATGCGCGGGATTAGATCGAGGCCGTTGCCGTCAGGCATCACCACGTCGGTAATAACCAGATCACCGATGCCGTCGCTAATCCATTGCCAGAGGGTTGCAGCATTGCCTGTTGAGCGGACCTCATAGCCAGCCCGGCCCAACGCTTGATTCAGCACGGTTCGAATGCCGTTGTCATCGTCGGCAACGAGAATGGTTCCGCTGCCGGTCATTAAACGATTTCCATAGTCGACATCGGTAGCATAACTCGGAACACAGTCAAACGAGGCTTGCTATCGAACTCGACGACCCCACCATGATCACTGACTATCTTGGCAACCAGGGCCAGGCCCAGGCCGCTTCCGGATGGCTTCGATGTCACAAACGGGTCGAAGGGATAAGCTTGTATATCCTCGGGAATGCCGTCGCCATTATCCTGCACGCTGACCATTAGCGGAAGATGGACCTGGCTACCACGTCCCGGCACGGCAAAACGAACACCATGCCGATAGGCTGTAGATAGCACAATCTCCCCGCCTTTTGATGGAACTGCCTCGCACGCGTTCTTAATAAGATTAAGAAAGACCTGAATCAGCTGGTCACGGCTACCAAGAACATCTGGCAATGACGGATCATAATTCAAAACGAAGCGAACATGCCTGCCAAATCCATTTGCGGCAATTTGATGCACATGGTCGAGAACTCGGTGAATATTAATGGCCGCGTGCCGATACGGCGTTCTATCCGCAAATATGTCCATTTCATCGACTAGAAGACAGACCCGGTCCGTCTCATCGCAGATCAACCGCGTCAGCGCCCGGTCCTCCTCATTAACTCCCTGTTCGAGAAGCTGTGCCGCGCCACGAATGCCCGACAGCGGATTCTTAACCTCATGCGCCAGCAGCGTCGCCATAGCAGCGATTGAGCGCACTGCCCCGCGATGGGTCATTTGGCGATCGATTTGGTCGGCAATCGATCGCTCGTGAAGACTAATGGCGATGCAACCGGGGTGCTCAGGCAAAGCCGATGCAAGTACGTTAAATTCGGAAGCCCTGATGCGGGACGTCGACAGGCTAACGCCATGCTCGGAAATATCGCCGCCGTCGCGGCGCACTTTATCAACCAGACTAATGATCGTGCTGTCGGCAGGGACAAGGTCTGTGAGGTGTTGGCCAATCAGCATTGATCTGCTGGTCTTAAACAGATTCTCGGCAGCACCATTTGCATAGACAATGTAGCCATCAGGTCCGCTCACAAGAATTGTCATGGCCAAAGCCGCCAGGATCGATTTTTCGGCTATCGGCGGGTCGTTACGAGGCGTCGTCGATGGGCTTGTGGGTACGGAGTTGGCCCTGATTATTGCCGGTTCCACGATCAAGCCGCAGACCGTTCGGCCGCCACGTCATAGAAATTATTGACCAGAATCTTGACCGTAACAGCATCAGTAGCCCGCATGACGTCGGCCCGAAATTCAGCACCGCCGCGAAGCCCTTTGCTATACCAGCCAAGATGCTTGCGGGCGATACGCAGACCATACTCGATGCCATAATGTTCGAGAATGGATTCGTAATGGCTAAGCAAATTTTTTCTCTGCTTATCTAGCGTTGGATCGGGAAGCCTCTCGCCCGTGCACAGAAAGTGTGAAACCTGCTGAAGAAACCATGGCCGGCCATAGGTCCCGCGCCCTACCATCACCCCGTCGGCGCCCGACTGGCGTAGCAGGTCAGCTGCATCGTCAACCGTCATAACGTCGCCATTGCCAACCACTGGAATAGTCACCGCTTCCTTGACTGAGCGAATAAACGCCCAATCCGCGTGTCCTTTGTAAAACTGACAGCGCGTGCGGCCATGCACGCTTATCATGCGCACTCCACAGTCCTCAGCGATTTGAGCAAGACGCGGCGCATTACGGTTATCGTCATCCCACCCGGTCCGCATCTTCAGCGTCACCGGCAGCGACACGGCCTTGACCGTTGCCTCAATGATTCTTGCTGCTTGAATTTCATCCCGCATCAGCGCCGATCCGGCATTCTGGCCGGTAGTTACTTTCTTGACCGGACACCCCATGTTGATATCGATAATGGCAGCCCCACGATCGGCATTGAGGCGCGCAGCTTCCGACATCATATCTGGGTCACAGCCTGCCAATTGAACGGACATTGGAAATTCTTCCGCACAGTTGGATGCCATTTTCATGGTTCGGCGGTTGGCATAGATCATCGCTTGGCTGGCAATCATCTCCGAAACCACCAACCCCGCCCCACCATACGCCTTGACCAGACGACGGTAAGGCAAATCTGTGACACCTGACATAGGTGCCAGAATCACGGGGCTTTCCAATGTGATATCACCAATTTCTATCGTCATTCTCACAAACCAGGCAAAGTTACTGTGGATATTTATGCCTAAGTTATTGGCAAATACAGGACCTTTTCAAAATTGCCCTTAAATTCAGCACATCATATAGCGTGAAGCGACTCTTACGTCACGGTATATGTTGCGCCGCACAATGGGGTTCGCAGTTACGGCAGTAAAATATCAGTGACAAATTTGACTCCGGGATAACCGAGCGTCAGTAGCAGATAGGCCATTAGCACTAACCTTGCCGCCATCCGGCCGCGCATGCCACTGCGGTAATGTGCAATCAATAATCCACCGATGACCACAAATGCCGATACCGTCAGGATCACCTTATGATCAAAGGGAAGGATATTTCCCGCCTCCGCGTAATGCACCGCCATTCCCGTGGCTAGCCCCAACCCCAGAACGACTTCACCGATCTCCAGCAGGCGGACAAGAAGGTGCTCGCAGTCCACAACCGATGGCAAGGAGCGGCTCAGGGAATTCGGCTGCTTCGCCTTGAGGGCTCGTTCCTTTAGAAAAGCCGCAAACGCTGATACCGCAGCAATGGTAACGAGGCCATAAGTTGACACCGAGAAT
>CAUZNJ010000239.1:0-3853 GCA_963580965.1 Alphaproteobacteria bacterium
CGCGCCCAGGAAATGCATCGGGAAGAACGTCATATTGACGCCGATGAACGAGATAAAGAAATGAATCTTGCCCAACATTTCCGGATATTGACGACCGCTCATCTTGCCAAACCAATAATAGAAGCCGGCGAAGATCAGGAAGGCGGCACCAATCGACATGGTGTAATGGAAATGGCCAACCACGTAATATGTATCGTGGAGCGCTATATCGATACCGGCGTTTGAAAGCACAACGCCCGTCACACCGCCGACGGTAAAGAGGAAGATAAAGCCCAACACCCAAAGCATGGGAGTCTTCAGCTCAATTGAGCCACCCCACATGGTTGCCAACCAGCTGAATATCTTGATGCCTGTCGGCACCGCAATCACCATGGTGGCCGCAATAAAGTAGGCTCTGGTATTCACGTCCATACCCACCGTGTACATGTGATGAGCCCAGACGACGAAGCCGACAAAGCCAATTGCCACCATCGCATAGGCCATACCGAGATAGCCAAATATCGGCTTCTTGGAGAAGGTCGAGACAACATGGCTGGCAATGCCGAAGCCAGGCAGGACCAGGATATATACTTCCGGATGGCCAAAGAACCAGAACAGATGCTGGAACAGCACCGGATCACCGCCACCGGCCGGATCAAAGAAAGAGGTGCCGACATTACGGTCCGTCAGCAGCATCGTGATGGCGCCGGCCAGAACAGGCAGGGAAAGCAGCAACAAGAACGCCGTCACCAGGATCGACCAGGCGAACAGCGGCATTTTATGCAGAGTCATGCCCGGAGCACGCATATTAAGAATGGTGGTAATGAAGTTGATGGCGCCCAAAATAGACGACGCACCGGCGAGATGGAGAGCGAAAATCGCCATATCCATGGCCGGCCCTGGTTGTCCGCTGGTTGATAGCGGCGCGTAGATGGTCCAGCCGCCACCAACTCCGGTAGCGCCTCCCGCCGTACTTGGCATAAACAGCGAGCCTACAAGTAGCGCTGCAGCCGGCACCAACAGCCAGAAACTAATATTGTTCATGCGCGGGAACGCCATATCCGGCGCCCCAATCATCAATGGCACCATCCAATTGCCGAAGCCGCCAATAAACGCTGGCATGACAAAGAAGAACACCATGATCAAGCCATGAGCGGTAACAAACACATTAAAATAATGCGGATTGTCGCCAAAAATTTGCATCCCCGGCTCGCTCAGCTCAAAGCGCATCATAATGGAAAGGGCTGCACCAATAATGCCCATGATAATAGCGAACACAAGGTACATCGTGCCGATGTCCTTGTGATTGGTGGAGTAGAGCCAGCGGGTAATGCCCCGCGGGGTGTGATGGGCGTCGTGCCCTGCTTCACTGTGACTCATTAAACGTTTCCTTCCTTACCGGCTCAGTCAGCCGACGCGAGACGAGCGACCGTGAGGTCCTCGTCGCTGTCATTGCTGGCGAATTCTTCTTTGGCGTAAGCAACCCACTCAGCATACGCCTCTTTCGAGACGGCTTTGACCCGAATTGGCATAAACGCATGATCGCGTCCGCACAGTTCGGAGCATTGGCCATAATAGACGCCTTCCGCATCGACGCGGAACCAACCCTCATTTATCCGTCCGGGGACAGCGTCAATCTTGATACCGAACGAGGGAATGGTCCAGGCATGGAGGACGTCATCTGCGGTGACAAGGAGGCGGATATTGGTGTCGATGGGGACAACGACGCTTTCGTCGGTCTCCAGCAGCCTGATCTGTCCCTCCTCTATTTCATCGTCGGGGATCATGAAAGCATCGAAAGAGACGTCTTCGCCCAAATCGGGGTACTCGTAGGACCAATACCATTGATGGCCGATGGCCTTGATGGTCATCTCTGCTTCCGTCGTCCGGTCCATAAAATAGAGCAGGCGGAAAGACGGGATCGCGATGATCACAAGAATAATCACCGGAATGACTGTCCACAGTACCTCGACCACCGAATTATGTGAGAATTTCTGCGGCACCGGATTTCTCTTCCGGCTGAAGCGGACAAGAATATAAGCCATGAGCCCCACGATACCCACCGACATGACAATACATATCCACAACAGGACGTCGTTGAAGCTGACGATTTTCTCCATCGTCGGGCTATGCGCATCTTGAAAGCCCATTTGCCATTCTTCTGGCGCCTGAGCCATGGCAATGCTGCCGCCAATCACAGTCGTCGTAAAGAAGGCCGCCAGCGCAGTCAGTCTCTTTTTAAGCATATTGGTTTTCCTTCACCCCACCGACCGAATGATCAGCCAGTTTGCTTGGCGCCTATCCAAGACAGTTCACTCCGAATACCAGTTCAGCGCGGCCAGACTATAGTGGCTGAGCCCCTGGGAAGTAAGCCATTACAGGGCTATTAACTGTAAGTTTTTTTGAATACGTCTAAACGCTGCCTATCTCCCAGTCTCAGACTCAACAACCTCTGCCTATCTATCTGTTATTAATGATCGTTATGACAAACGATAACCATTGATAAAAGCTTAATATTAAATAAATTTACCCTCTACCTGCGTCGAATTGTCGCGCTTTCGGCAAAATACGACGCAAGTCGGCCGCGCCAAAAACTAAAAAATACCCAACAGCGCTTGGCGAAGAGCGCTTTCACTGCCATATCATGGGCACCAACATGAGCGACATTCAGCCGCCAAATTCAGGGAACCAACATGAGTGAATTCACCGCCACCGACGATTTGTTTTTCACCCGCGCCGGCCTCGACCGGGCGCGAACGGAACATATTGTAGAGGATGCGTTGGCCGGCACCGACGATGGCGAACTTTTCCTCGAATATCGCCAAAGCGAAGGCTTGGCGTTTGACGATGGCCGGCTCAAGAGTGCGAGCTTCGACACCACGCAAGGCTTTGGCCTGCGCGCCATCGCCGATGAAGCCACTGGCTACGCCCACGCCTCTGAACTCAACGAAGCGGCAATCCGGCGCGCTGGCGAGACGGTCAAGGCGGTGCGCGCCGGCCATTCCGGCACCGCGGCGGCGGACCCCCAGCAAACCAATCAAACGCTTTATCCCGATGACAACCCGCTCTTGGGCACCCCGTTCGAGGAGAAGATTGCCCTGCTCGGCGAGATCGATGCCTTTGCGCGCGCCCTTGATCCGCGTGTCGGCCAGGTGATGGTATCGCTCACCGGCGAGTGGCAGGCGGTGCAGATTATTCGCGCCGGTGGCCGCCGCGCCGCCGATATCCGCCCCCTGGTGCGGCTCAATGTGTCGCTCATGGTACGCGACGGTGAGCGCCAGGAAACCGGCTCACATGGTGTCGGCGGGCGCTCAAACTATAGCGACTATATTGCACCGGAGAATTGGCAGGCCCAGGTCAATGAGGCGCTCCGCCAGGCGCTGGTCAATTTGGAAGCAGTCCCGGCGCCGGCAGGTGAATTCCCCGTAGTGCTCGGCCCCGGCTGGCCCGGCATCCTCTTGCACGAAGCCATCGGCCATGGGCTTGAAGGCGATTTCAACCGCAAGAAAACATCGGCCTTCGCCGGGCTTCTTGGTGAACGAGTCGCGGCGGACGGCGTCACAGTTGTTGATGACGGCACCCTCGACGGGCGGCGCGGCTCCCTGACGATTGACGATGAGGGCACACCCACCGGCACCACCACTCTGATTGAAAACGGCATTTTACGCGGCTATTTGCAGGATCGCATGAACGCCCGTCTGATGGGCATGGCGGCGACCGGCAATGGCCGGCGGGAAAGCTTTGCCCACGCACCCCTACCGCGCATGACCAACACTTTCATGCTGGCCGGCGAGCGCGACCCGGAGGAGATCATCCAGAATACCAAACACGGCATCTACGCGCGCAATTTCGGCGGCGGCCAGGTCGATATCAC
>CAUZNJ010000240.1:0-3850 GCA_963580965.1 Alphaproteobacteria bacterium
CGATTTGATGCCCTGGAATTTTGTCAAAGGTATGTGGATTTCAGTCGCCGGCGTTGCGGCGACGATGCAATTCCCAAGGATTCCCGATATTTGGCAACGGTCCGTCTGGCAATGGCCACGCCTTCCCGCTTCAGTATATCCGTTATGCGATCATCCGACAGGATAGTCCCCGGCACCTCTTCGTCACATAGCGCCCTGATACGATGGCGCACCCATTCGGAAGAATGGGAATTACCTCCAGTGATATTCGCCAAGGAAGATGTAAAAAAATACTTCAGCTCATAAATGCCGCGCGGCGTTGCCATATATTTGTTGGAGGTGACGCGACTGACCGTGCTCTCGTGCATGCTGATCGCATTGGCGATATCACGCAGCACCAGCGGGCGAAGATTTTGGATGCCGCGGGCAAAGAACCCGTCCTGCTGAAGCACAATTTCCGTTGCCACTTTGAGGATGGTGTTCGCCCTCTGGTGCAGAGATTTCACCAGCCAGTTGGCTGACTGAAAACAATTATTGATGTAATGGCGGTCCTCTCGCGAGCGCACGCTGCTATTCACCTGGGTATAATAGTGATTATTCACTAATACTCTTGGCAAGGTGTCATTGTTAAGCTCGAGGATCCAGCCGCCGCCAGTTCTTGGTCGCATGAAGATATCTGGAATCACTAGCTGCGCCTTCACGTGATCGAACGCCGCGGCGGGTTTCGGGTTTAAGGCCCTTAGCTCGACAATCATGTCACGCAGGTCCTCATTATCGACGCCGCAGAGACCCATCAGCTCGCTATACTCGTGGCGAGCGAGGACCTTCAAGTTATCGAGCATCGCCACCATGGCCGGGTCGAGCCTGTCCCGGTCCTGAAGCTGTAGGGCAAGGCATTCGCGCAAGTTACGGGCCATGATGCCTGGCGGGTCGAACTGCTGCAGGCGGTGCAGCACTACCTCCACGGTGCCTTCATCACAACCCAGCCCCTCAGCCGCGGCCGCCAAGTCCGGAGCGACATATCCGGAGCTATCCATCGTGTCGATAAGATAAGCACCAATCACTCGATGGGCAGGCTCAGCTATATCCATGTTGAGCTGGCCCATTAGATGGGCGCGCAGCGAAACTTCTTTGGATAGGGTCTGCTCAAAGTCCGCCGATCCATCATCAAAACCGCTGGAACCAGGCGAACCCCAATTATCGAAGGCCGGCGCCAAGGCGCAGTTCGTCTCGTCTGTGGCGCTATCGCTAACGCTATCATTGTTCCAGACATTATCGTAATCGACGTCTAGGGCCTCGTCGCCATTACCTCCCACCATGCCGTCATCCGAAAGATCAAGAGTAGCAGACGCAACAGATACAACAGGACCCTTGTCCGCCGGCCCATTGGACAGCTCGGCCGTATCGCCAGAATCTTCTTCAAGCTCTAAAAGCGGATTGTTCTCAAGCTCGTTATCGACGTAGGCCGTCAATTCCAGGTTATTCAACTGGAGTAGTTTGATTGCTTGCTGCAGTTGCGGCGTCATGACGAGCGTCTGGCTCGTACGCAACTCCAGGCGTGGTGAGATTACCATCAAGACCGCGGATCAGAGCCTAAATCGATTGCCGAGGTAGACGCGCTGCACGTCCTCATTTCCGATGATCTCGTCAGCCGTCCCCTCGGTAAGCACCATTCCATCATGGATGATATAGGCTCGGTCAATGATATCGAGTGTCTCACGTACATTATGGTCTGTGATGAGCACCCCTATATCGCGATCCTTAAGATGAACGACAAGGTCGCGAATGTCGCTTAGCGCAATGGGATCGATACCTGCCAGGGGCTCGTCAAGCAGTATGAAATTCGGCCGGGTCGCAAGTGCCCGAGCAATCTCAACACGGCGGCGTTCGCCACCAGACAACGCCAGAGCAGGCGTACGCCGCAGATGGGAAATAGAAAACTCGGCAAGTAGACTCTCTAGCAACGCCATGCGCCTATCACGCGATTTTTCACCTACTTCGAGTACGGCCAGGATATTTTGTTCAACCGTAAGGCCCCGGAAAATCGATACCTCCTGAGGTAGATAGCCGATACCCAGGCGGGCCCGGCGATACATCGGGATATCCGTGATATCAAGGCCGTCGAGCATCACCGAGCCATGGTCCGGGGACGTCAACCCCGTGATCATGTCAAAGCAAGTCGTCTTGCCGGCGCCGTTCGGCCCGAGCAGGCCGACAACCTCGCCTCGCTGGATGGATAGACTTACCCCGCGAACTACCGGCCGCTTCTTAAAGCGCTTATAAATATTTTCTACTTGCAAGCCGGTATTGTCCTGCACCAAACGCGGCAAATCCCGCTCTTCCTGGCCACCATTTAGGGATTCCAACTGCTGACGCTCGCTCATCGAGTACTGCCACAATTGTCGAGTGTTGGCAGTCGCCGACTTTCGAAGTTCTGATCCAGCACCTCTGTCACTTCGCCTCGCTCTTGTTTGGTGAGATAAGGCCGCGCACCCGCCCGCCACCATTGCCGCAGGCCCGCAACCGGCTGATGCCCGTATCAATATTCACGTCGGCCCGGCAGCCTTTGAGCTGGGTCTCGCCGCGGGTAATACTGACATCCCCGGTCAGCACGGCGATACCGCTAACCACGTCATAGACAGCACGTTGCGAAGAAGCCGTTTCTTCTGCGGTAATGATACGCACGTTATCGAACGCTTCGATGCGATGGACTCGCAAGCTACCGTCCTTTCCCTTTCCGAAATGCGCTGACAGAACGTCGGCACGCAACGTCTTGTCATCCCGGGTGGTGGTCGCGTTGCCGCGGGCCACTGCCAACTGCTTATCAGTCCAGTACTCGAGCTGCGTATCGGCCCGGATAACACTGTCCGGCGTTATATACCGGACGTCGCCTCCGGACAGCACGAACACGCCGTTATCGATGTCGAAGAGGCCTAACTCACCCGTCGCTATTTGATTAGGCGCCGTGATGGTTACGCTACCCTCAGCGTCAAGACGCCAAATTTCCGTGCGGCCGTTTATCGCATCACGGTAATGGGCGCGCAGCAGGTTCGAGTGCACTACGATATCACCACGCGTTGCCACGGCATTACCGCTAGCGATGAAGAATTTATCCTCTTGGCGCCACTCAATGCCGTCATCGGCCGTCACTTCGAGCGGAATCGCAACGCCAGCACTGCCAACCAGCGGGACGGTAGCCTGAGCCTGCGCCGAAATCGGCAATAGGTAAAAAGCCGCGAAAACCGTCGCTCCAACAAGAGCAAAAATGTTAGATAACATGGCTCTCACCACACCTTACCGCCCGCACCGGGGTAGATGACAAGACGCGCCTTACCGTTAAAATTAATAATCTTTCCCTTGTCGCGGAGAATAAAGCCCTCTGCCTGAAGATCACCGAACGGACCGTTTCCAGTTACCGGCTCATCACTTGACGCTATCCCTTTGGCCAGATCGATGAGCACCGAAGGCATAAGGATCTCATAGCCGGAATCATGGAACAGGGTAGCTGCGCCGCTAAGGGACAGATTGCGCTCATCTTGCCGGAACACCCCGGCCTCGGATGTTAGTACCAGCCACGTACCATCATCAAGAGTCAGGTCCGCCTTTGGCATCTCTAGCTCGATGACCGAGCTATAACCTTCGGCTTTGCGCGCAAGGTCGGCAACGATGGCAAAAGGCCTGTCGCGCTCGTCGAGGCCAACGAAGCGGGGATTAATCATACGCGGCTGAGACGTCTCGCGTTCCATGAGGGTGGAAAATCCAACGCGGAATTGGTTACCTTCCTCTTTTAGGTGCGGCCAGATAATGACCATAGTAGCCAGGACCAGCGCCACCGTCGGCAGCAACAGTTTCATCAGCGACACAAACCGGC
>CAUZNJ010000241.1:0-3845 GCA_963580965.1 Alphaproteobacteria bacterium
TGGCAATTGCAGTTCGTCAGTCGCTGATAAAAAGATGTCGATCATCTTGTTGCGTTTTTTCACATCCATGACGTTCAGCGGACCGCCCTTGCCGTGCCATGTATCTCCGCCATAAGTCTCGTTGTTCTCGGCCTTTCTGAAGTAGGGAAGGACCTCACGGTAGGACCAGCCCTTGCAGCCATGCTGCGCCCATTCGTCGAAATCGAGCGGGTTGCCGCGCATGTAGATCATGCCGTTGATGGAGCTCGAGCCGCCTAAGGTGCGGCCGCGTGGGATGCGGATCTGCCGCCCGCCAGCATCGGACTGGCTGGTTGTCATGAAGCGCCAGTTGAGCACCTTGTGTTCGACTAAATACATGACGCCGAGCGGTATATGGATGAAAGGGCTACTGTCTTTCTTGCCGGCTTCGATTAGGCATACGCGGTTCTTGGGGTCGGCGCTCAGCCGGTTAGCCAGCACGCAGCCGGCGGAGCCCCCGCCGATTATAACGAAATCAAAGCTGCCTTCATCTTCGGCCATGGTTCTATTTCCTCTGTGTTTTAGTATTTTTTAGCGCTGATTGGCGGCTTAGTCTTTCTTTCCTTT
Source organism: Alphaproteobacteria bacterium (assembly GCA_963580965.1). GTDB lineage: Bacteria > Pseudomonadota > Alphaproteobacteria > Rhodospirillales > CAMCUA01 > CAMCUA01. Next base: position 586 of record CAUZNJ010000241.1, read on the forward strand.
GTTTGATCAAAATGGAAAGTCGTTAGGTTTCAGCTACGTTCGCGAGTCGGAGCGACGCCCTGGCCAGGTAGCCATAGGCAGAGTTCCGGTCTGCTAGAAGAGGTCGGAAGGTAAAATTTTGCTGACCAGTCATCGGACAAGCCGAGGTGAATTCAGGCGCTGAGAGGCGTGCCAGATATTCGCGATCCCGGTTGCCGCACCGAGTTGGGTAAGTGAGGAGACATTTGTCATATTCACGATTCCGACGTCGAAGTGTATGTACAAACCGCTGAAGGCGTGACCCAGCTTAGCAGAAACGGTACGTTGCGACCGTTAGATCTTACCGGCACGGTCTTGCTCAAATGCTTGGAGATGAGGCATGCTAGTACCGCTCAAAGTCACCATGCGAATATGGCAATTGGTCATTAGAACTTTTATCCAGGAGAGTAATCCGTGACGAATCTTTCGATCGAACCGATGGATCAAGAATTTGGTGCCCGCATCACGGGGATAGACCTAACTGGGATTTTGGATGACGCTACCGTTGCGCAGATCCATAGGGCTATCGATGATTATTCGTTTTTAACCTTTCCAGACCAGTCATTTGATGACGACCGCCAGCTGGCTTTTACCAAGCGTCTTGGCGAGCCTGAGGAAAGCCATACGGCCCTTGGGCAGGAAGGCCGCATTGTTTACTTCGGCACCATCGGCAACATCGCGGCAGACGGCTCCGTGGAGGGCAATGATCATCAGCGCACAAAATTCCTAACGGGCAACAACATGTGGCATTCGGATTCGTCATTTCGCCCAGTACCGACCTATGTATCGATAATGGTTCCCTATGAAGTTCCGGAGGAGGGCGGGCTGACTCAGTTTGTTAGCGAACGCGCTGCCTATGCCCGACTGGCTGAGGAAACACGACAGAAAATCGACCCGCTTATCGCCATCCATGACTATGTCTACTCCCGGTCTAAGGTTGCTCCAGTATCGCCGTCGCACGCGGCGTCCCTACCGCCCGTGCGCCAACGGTTGGTAAGAACTAATGCCGGTACCGGCGCACGGAATTTTTTCGTCGGCGCTCATTGCCGGGACATCGATGGCTGGGAATTTGATGACAGCCGGGCATTGATCGAAGGGTTGCAGGAAGAAGCGACGGGCGCTGAGCATATTTACGAGCACAGCTGGCAGGTGGGCGAATTGGCGATCTGGGATAATCGTACACTGATCCACCGTGGCACCGGCTACAACGCCGATAAGTACCGGCGTCGCATGCGTCAATCCCGTGTTCGCGGGAAAGCGAATACCTTGGTGGAATGAGGTGTTAGGGCCGCCAAAGCCCTTTAATTCCTCGCTCCGTTTGACCATGTGGATCGCCGTCGCGTATTCGCCGAGATCGAGTTCGTGAGGGAGGGGCTGGCCGGCGCATTTCGGTTACAAGCGCATCGCCAACGGCCATGTCGTTGAGTTGCAGGCCCGCGCCCCGATCATCGTTAGTTTCCCGAAAGCGATGGGTCTAGTGGCGAAGGTCGAGTGGCTGTGGCATAGGCCAATCTTGGCCAATCGGCCGCCCCGCTGGGTCAATGCCCTGGCAACTCTCTGGATTGTAGTCTGACGACAACGCATATGCTGCAGACCTTCTAGGCCATTCGGCTGCAGCTTTCTAATCCCCGGGTAGGACCGCCGCCGGCAATGGTGATTTGCCAAGAATCATATCGGCAGCCTTCTCGGCGATCATAATGGTCGGCGCGTTGGTATTGCCGCCGATCAACAGTGGCATGATTGACGCATCGACGACGCGCAGGCCGGTAACGCCCTTGACCCGTAGCTGATTATCAACGACTGCGTCATTGCCCGGCCCCATCGAACAGGTGGCCACCGGGTGATAGACGGTAGCGCAATTGTCACGGATGAATTGAGCAATTTGTTCGTCTGTTTGTACGTCCTTGCCGGGCTTCATTTCCTCGCCGCGCACACGGTCGAAGGCTTGTGAGTTGAGGATGCGCCGCGCGTACTTGACTCCCCAGACCATGATGTCGAGATCCTCCTGTTCGCTGAGAAAGCGCGGATCAATTATGGGGTTTGATGTGGCTTCGGCGTTCTTCAGAGTGACGGTGCCGCGACTTTTTGGGCGCATCAGCGCCGTGTTTATGCTGTAGCCATGGCCATAGCTAAGATTGCGGCCGGAGGAGGCGCGCAGCGCTGGGAAGAACCCATATTGTACGTCTGGACGATCCAGGCCTGGTTTAGATCGGATGAAGCCGCCTGCTTCGGACACATTACTCGATAGCATGCCGGTGCGGTTCAGCAGATAGTCGATGCCATTCCAAAGTAGGCGCGGGACGGCGCGGACCGAAATTCCATAGCTCTTCATGCTGGGACTTTTGACGACCGTGGTGACGGCGACGTGGTCTTGCAGATTTTTGCCGACGGCCGGCAGGGCATTAGTCACGGTGATGCCATGCTTGGCCAATTCGGCCGGGTCGCCAATGCCCGAGCGCATGAGAACTGCCGGTGAGACGATTGCACCACAGGAAATGATGACCTCCCGTTTGGCTCGGATGATCTTGCGGGCGCCGCCCTGGATGATCTGAATCCCTACAGCACGCCCATCCTCTAGAATCACTTTATCGGCAATGGCCTCGGTGATGATGGTCAGGTTGGGGCGGTTGCGGGCCGGGTCGAGATAGGCCTTGGCGGCTGAGTAGCGCCGGCCGTTCTTTATGGTAGCCTGGCGGAAGCCAAAGCCCTCTTGGTCATCGTCGTTGAAGTTGTCTCGGCGTAAAATTTGCAGGGAGTCGGTGGCTTCAAGCAAGATATCAACCAGCTTATTACGCTTTTTTAAGTCGCTGACATTAAGTGGCCCGCCCGTGCCGTGGTAGGTAGTGCCGCCGAAACGCTCATTATTTTCTGCCTTCTTGAAGTAGGGGAGGATTTCCCGGTAGGACCAACCTTCGCAGCCAGCGGCGCCGGCCCACTCGTCGTAGTCCAGGGGATGGCCGCGCATGTAGACCATGCCATTAATGGAGCTGGATCCGCCCAGGGTTCGGCCGCGTGGGATGCGAATCTGTCGGTTTGAAGCATTGGCCTGATTGGCGGTGAAGTAACGCCAGTTGAGGATCTTGTGGTCGATGAGAAATAAAATGCCCAAGGGGATATGGATTAGCGCGCTGCGGTCACTTATGCCTGCCTCGAGAAGGCATACATGATTCTTGGGATCCTCGCTCAGACGGTTGGCGAGGACACAGCCAGCTGATCCGCCCCCGGCGATGATGAAATCAAAG
>CAUZNJ010000242.1:0-3841 GCA_963580965.1 Alphaproteobacteria bacterium
TGTGGCAACGATATCGCCGGGCTCCAGGGTGCAGATTTGGGAAATGTCGGCGATAAGGGCCTGGACGTTGAAGATGAGCTGCTTGGTGTTGGACGACTGCATAACCTTGCCGCTAACGGTTGTCGTAATGCTTAGGTTGTGCGGGTTCTTGATTTCATCCGCGGTCACTAATTCGGGGCCCATGACGCCAAAGCCGTCAAAGGCTTTGCCCGCCATCCACTGGGACGTGCGCTTCTGGAAGTCGCGAGCGCTTACATCATTGACGATTGTGTATCCCGCAACGTGTTCTAGGGCCTTGGATTTGGGAATGTTGCGGCCCTTCTTGCCGATGATGAAGGCAAATTCGCCTTCGTAGTCTGGCTTCTTAACAACCTTGGGCAGGATAATCTTGTCGGCGGGACCAATGACCGATGTGGCGAACTTATTGAACAGGGTCGGAACTTTGGGAATCTCGTGCCCGCCCTCTAGGGCGTGATCACGATAATTCAAGCCGACACAGATGAATTTCCGTGGCTTCGGCACCGGTGCCGATAGGCGGACGCGGTTATAATCAAAGACGATTCTGCGCAGTCCCACGGGGACAACTTTGGTGGCTTTTAGCTCGCGACCAATGGCACCAATGGCTCGCTTTGCGGCGGCGAGACCTCCCCGGCCAGACTCCAGAAGACCGATCATGTCGTTAACGGATTCCAGGCGATTGCCTTTTCCATCCTTTTTTGACATCCAACGACCGGCGGCATTGAGATCGATAATCCTCTCCATTCCGCCCTTGCCTGTGGCGGCTAGAACCACACCGACATACTCTTTCTTGTTGGCTGTGAATGTCACTAATCTCATCAAAATATCCTTCTATTTTATTCGGCATAACCGATTAGGGTCAGAAGTTTTAGCACACATTGCCGAGCGGCCTGCTTCAAGTCATTGCCTTTGTGCGCTAATCTGGTTCCAAACCCAAGGAAAACGTGCGCATCCTGACCGCACGGATAGTAATTTCCTGAGCAAGAAACGCGGCGCTAGATGCATAACGACATACCAAATCAGCCTTCGAAGTAGCCCCAGGCCTCTAATCCGCGCCAGATGAAACTGATGCCGCCGGCAGCAATCAGAATCTCTAAAATCATCGTGTGCAACCGGATATCTGTTCGTTTGATGATCTGCGCAGCTGCCCACGAGCCAGGGAGTGTGCAAATCCCAATAAGCACGCCGGCAATGACTAAGTCGATAGGTAGTAAGCCGTGCCAGGCAAACATCCCGGCGCGGAATATGGTGTTAAAAATACCGATGATGGCATCGGTGCCAAGCAGGGCGGGTCCGATCAACCCAGCGCCAAGCAATACCGGAATCAGAATAAGACCTGCCCCGATGGTGATGCCGCTGGCAAAGCCGAATAAGGCACCCATGCCAATCAAGGTTCGCGGGCCCGCCACCCATTGCTTGCCGGCAAGATAACGCTTCAGCGGAACTGCCCCGACCAGTATGACGCCAAGCATAACGGCCAGCGTCCCTGCATTCATATGCGCGTAGAGAGTTGTGCCGAGCCATGACCCGGGGAGCGACGGCCAGAACACCAGCATGGCGATACGCACGTCGAGAGAGCGGAAATAGAAGATGATGCGGCCGAAGTTTGTAAACAAAGATAGGACGGCGATCAATGGGACTAATGCCTTTACCCCGACGATTGGCGCAACGACGACGGCCAGGATTAGTCCGCCGCCCATGCCGCTCATAGCACTAATCATGGCGGCGCCCGCGGCAGTAAGGCCGATTAGGAAATAGTCCAGAGCCTCAAGGTTCCCGAGGGGTGAATTGGCAAAGGTATCCATGAAAGTGTCACTAAAATCGCGGCGGGAAGTTAAATCGTATTGTCGAATGACTTCCGGTCAAAGGACGAATGTACGACGATTGTTAGAATAGTCTCTGAACGTCACAATTCTTTCATCACCACATGAATGCCGTGCCTGTCATAATAAGGTATGCCGCTCATAAAAGGATATATTCTGGCCGCCACTGATACCAAAATGCGGGTCTCCGGCATCGGCGCTCGCCAATTTTTTATTTGGATGGGTGTTGCCGTTGGTGCGGTCGCCCTATGCTGGTTCCTGCGTGGCGACGAGGGTGTCGAGAATGGCACCATTAACTATGCCAATCAGATGCTGTTTCTACTTCCGCGCCTAGTGGCGGGTCTATTGGTTAGCGGCTTTACTCAGATTCTAGTGCCGCGCAGTGTTATTGCCAGCTGGCTGGGCGATAAGTCTGGGTTCAAGGGTATCCTGGTAGCCACAGCGGTCGGCGCCGTATCCCCTGGGGGGCCGATGGTCGCTTTTCCCCTAGTTCTCGTTCTGCGGAACGGGGGTGCATCGGCTGCCTCTCTTATTGCCTTTATGACAGCCTGGGTGACGCTGTCCTTCCATCGGGTAATTACCTGGGAAATTTCTCTGATGGGACCGGAAATCGCCACGGTACGCTATTTGTCATCTATCTCTCTGGCAATCATTGCTGGCTTGCTGGCTGCGCCTCTGGCGCGTGCCATTGGGTACACGACACGGAGCGTCGAATGAGTTCGAATGAATTCTTCGACCCCTCGATGATAGTACTGTGGGGCCTGGTCGCCCTACTGGCCGGAATAACCGTATGGAAAAAAGGTAAGGGGGGAATTGCCGCTGGGCTGCGTAGCTCTTGGGAGATGTTTAGGCAAATCATGTGCGTCATTCCCTTCGCCATGCTGGTTGCCTACATGTTGGCAGAGGTTTTTCCCAGCGAGCTGATCGGGGGCTGGCTGGGCGAGGGAAGCGGTGTGCTGGGCTTGGTTATAGCCAGCTTCTCCGGCGCTTTTGTTCCAAGCGGCCCGTTCGTATCTTTTCCCATTGCAATCACCCTGCTGCATTCGGGCGCAGGTGTGCCACAATTGGTCGCCTTCGTCACCGGATGGGCATTGCTGGCCGTGCACCGGGTGCTGGCACTTGAACTGCCTCTGATGGGAGCGCGCTTTGTCGCCGTAAGGCTTGGTGTATCGATCGGCTTGCCGACAATCGCTGGCGCTACCGCATACGTTCTATGGCCATACCTTGCGCAGTTATAAGGCGTCAATGTGACGTGCGGATAGCGTCGTCCGTGGCGATAACGCGGCGGGCTTTCTGGACGATGGGGATGTCGATCATCTTGCCGCGGTAGGTAACGGCGCCGAGCCCCTTTTCCAACGCCTCATCGAAGATATCGAGAAGGCCGCGGGCATGCTCAATTTCCTCGGCAGTCGGAGTGAAGGCTTCGTTAAGTGCCGCCACCTGGGTTGGATGAATGCAGGCCCCACCACAGAAGCCGAGCCGCCGTGATCGCATAAGCATGGCGCGGAAGCCATCGAGGTCGGTGAAGTCAGCGATAGAACCAATGAAACCGAGCGGCAAAATGCCGGCGGCAGAGGCTGCAAAGGCGACTTGTAGGCTTGGTTGCATTAGGCCATCGGCGTCAGAGGCCATGCCGCAGGCGGCGGCGAAATCTTCGCCGCCAAGGGTAATGCCAAGCATACGCGGGCTAGCACCGGCAATATCGCGGACTTGAAACAGAGCATCGGGCGTCTCGATCAAGGCGACGATGCCGGTGGTTCCAGGTTCCATTCCGCGCGCGGCTTCCAATTCGTCTAGAACTTCTGCAACAAAACGGACGTGAGAAGCGTCGGCCACCTTTGGTAGTATGATGCCGCAAACTGCGGGGCTAACAACGGCCTCCAGGTCGGCGATACAGCTGCGCCACTCGCGGTTTACGCGGACGGTCACATCGGCGCCGCCACGACCAACCTTGGCCGCGGCTGCGGTGACTAAGGTGCGGGCGCGCACCTTTTCTGCCG